>JBFGHG010000321.1:0-4859 GCA_041578395.1 Acidobacteriota bacterium | reverse complement strand
GACGCGCTTCGCGGAGAACCTGCGGGCCCTGCCGGCGCGCCTGCGCGAGTCGGCCTTCCGCTCCGGTGCGCCCGTCAGCGACCGTGCCCGCTCCACCGCCGTGTTCGGCAACGTCTTCTTGCACCTGCACTCGGTGCGGGTCCACCGCTGGACACTGCGCTGGGCGACCACCTGGGGGCTGGGCATCCTCACCCTGTCCGCCTTCCTGATCGCGCTGCTGACGGGCGTGCTGCTGATGTTCTACTACAAGCCCTACCCGGCGGCCGCCTACGACTCCATCAAGGACATCCACTTCGTGGTTCCCACCGGGCGCTTCATGCGCAACCTGCACCGCTGGTCGGCCAACCTGATGGTGGTGGGTGTCATCCTGCACATGGCCCGGGTGTTTTACGCCGCCGCCTACCGCCGGCCGCGGGAGTTCAACTGGCTGGTGGGCATGGCCCTGCTGTCGATCACGCTGGGGCTCTCCTTCACCGGCTACCTGCTCCCCTGGGACCAGCTGGCCTACTGGGCCATCACCATCGGCGCCAACATCGCCCAGTCGCCGCGCGAGGTGACCGACGCGCTGGGGTGGACGGCCTGGTTCGACCCGGGCGGCCTGCAGAAACTGCTGCTGCTGGGCTCGGACGAGGTGGGGGAGGAGGCGCTGATCCGCTTCTACCTGCTGCACGTGATGATCCTGCCCATCGCGCTGGTGATGCTGCTGGCGGTTCACTTCTGGAGGATCCGCAAGGACGGCGGACTGGCGCGGCCCGCCGACGCCGATCAGCGTCTGGCTCCCCCCGCGCGCCGGCACTACCCGGTCTTCACCCAGCAGCCGCGCAAGACGTATCATCTGGCGGCCCTGGTGCGGGGCCGCTCGCCCCAGACGCAGGGGCCGGAACACACCGTCCCCTCGCTTCCACACCTGTTCTATGCCGAAGCCGGCGTGCTGATGCTCTCGGTGGCCCTGTGCCTGCTGCTGGCGCTGCTCTCGGACGCCCCGCTGAAGGAGCTGGCCAACCCGGCGGTCCCGGAGAATCCGGCCAAGGCGCCCTGGTACTTCCTGGGGCTGCAGGAGCTGGTCTCGCATTCCGCCTTCATGGGCGGCGTGGGCATCCCCGCCCTGGTGCTGCTGGGGCTGGGCCTGATCCCCTTCCTGGACCGCGAGCGGGCCGGCACGGGCGAGTGGTTCGGGGGGCCGGGCGGAAGCCGCCTGGTGGTGCAGGCGGCGATTTTCGGACTGTCGTCCTCGATCCTGCTCGAGGCCTTCACCATCCGCTTCGGCTGGCTGCGCCAGTGGTGGCCCGAGGTGCCGCAGCTGCTGATCACGGCGATCAACCCGGGGACCCTCCTGACGTTGTTGTTCGCCGGCTATTCGATCTGGGCGATGCGCCGCCACGACTCGACCCGGGCCGGAGCCACGGCGCTGTTCACCTGTTTTCTAGCCGGTTTCCTGGTGCTGACGGTAATCGGCTACTACTTCCGGGGGCCCAACTGGGACTTCTACTGGTCCCCCGCCCAATGGCCGGGACACTGAGATGAGACGCCGCAAACACCTCCTGCTCTGGTCCAGCGTCGCCACGCTGCTGTTGCTGGGGTGGGCCATCTACGAGGAACACTTCGGCCAGGAGTGGCGGCGGCTTCAGCAGCAATACCAGAGCCGGCTGCCGGCCGGCCAGAATTTCCCGGTGCAGCTGCGGCAGATCGTCGTGCCGTCACTGGCGGTGACCGACCGCTGCGTCAGCTGCCACCTGGGCATGGCTGCCGGCGAGACTCCGCTCGAGGGCGATCCGGTCTTCGGCGCCCACCCTCCGGTGGCGCACGATCCCGCGGAGTTCGGCTGCACCGTCTGCCACGGCGGTCAGGGCCGGGCCACCAGCCGCGCCGACGCTCACGGCGACGTCGAGTTCTGGCCGCTTCCTCTGCTGCCCGCGCCCTACCGGTACGCGGGATGCGGCAGCTGCCACACTCACCTGGCCGTGCCGCGCCTCGAGGCGGTCCAACGGGGCCGCGCGCTGGTGGAACGCTTCGACTGCCTGCGCTGCCACGCGCTGGAGGGCCGGGGCGGCACGCTGCGGCCGTTCGCCGACGGGGCGGCGCCCGCGGCTCCCGACCTGTCCGCTGCCGGTGCCCGGGGGTTGGACTCCGGCTGGGTCGGCAAGCACGGCCCGGGAGCCCTGCCGGAACTGGCGGCCGACGAACGCTCCGGGATCGACGCCTTTTTGTCCTCCCGCTCGGGCGCCCCCGGGCTGGTGGAGGCCAAGGCGCTCTTTCACTCCCTGGGGTGCCGCGGCTGCCACGCGGTGTCCGGCGTGGGCGGCGACGACGGCCCCGACCTGAGCCAGCTGGGGCGCCGTGACCCGGCTCAGCTGGATTTCAGCGGAGTGCGCGGGGAGAGGAGCCTGCCCAACTGGCTGCGGGAGCACTTCCTGGCCCCGGCCCGGGTGGTCCCCGGCTCGGCGATGCCCGAGATGGGGCTGGGAGAGTCCGAGATCGAAGGCCTGACTTTCTACCTGCTCTCGCTGCGAGGCGCCAGCTACCCGGAGGCTTTCTGGCCGCGCGACCGCGTCCGCGCCCAGCTGCTGGGCGAACGAGACTTCTCCAGCGACGGGGCCACCCTGTATGGCTCCTTCTGCGCCGCCTGTCACGGCCCCCGCGGCCAGGGCGTGCGCTACCCGGGCTCGAGCACCTTTCCCGCCGTGGCCAACCCCGACTTCCTGGCGCTGGCCTCGGACGAATTCCTGACCGCCGCCATCGGCCGGGGACGGCCGGGCAGGCGAATGCCCGGCTGGGGCTCGTCCGGCGGCCTCACCGAGGCCGAGATCGCCAACCTCGTCGGCTACCTGCGCCTACTCGGCAATGGTGCCGCGGCGGAGCCGGACCCCCGGCAGACGCGCTGGGTGGAGGCCGACCGGGCCCGCGGCAAGGAGCTGTACGTCGCCAACTGCGCCTCCTGCCACGGACTGATGGGGGAAGGAGGCGAGGGGACGGCGCTGGGCAACCCCGTGCTCCTGGAAACGGCCACCGACACCTATCTCGTCCAGACCATCAGCCGGGGCCGGCGCGGAACGAACATGCCCTCGTTCGCGGAAGCCTCCCTCACCCATCGAGCCCTGACCCGCTCGGAAATCGAGTCGATCGTAGCTTTCCTCCGACTCTGGGAGACACGACCATGAAGTCCGATTCCCTCTCCAGACGTGATTTCCTGCAATGGGCCTCGAGCGCCGGCTTCGGCGCCTTCGTGGCCTCGGCCACCGGAGCCTGGAGCCTGGGCGCCGAGCAGAACCCGCTGGCCCACTACCCGGACCGCGGCTGGGAGCAGGTCTACCGCGACCTGTTTCGGCCCGACTCCCACTTCACCTTCCTGTGCGCCCCCAACGACACCCACAACTGCATTCTGAACGCCTACGTGAAGTCGGGCGTGATCACCCGCATCGGGCCCACCATGCGCTACGGCGAGGCCACCGACCTGTACGGCAACGCCGCCAGCAAGCGCTGGGACCCGCGCGTCTGCCAGAAGGGGCTGGCCCTGACCCGGCGCTTCTACGGAGACCGCCGCGTGCGCTACCCCATGGTGAGGGCCGGCTTCCGGCGCTGGGTCGACGAGGGCTTCCCGCGGGGCGAGGACGGCCGTCCGCCCGCCGAGTACTTCCAGCGGGCCCGCGACGAGTGGCAGCGGGTCACACACGGAGAGGCCGCCCGCCTGGTGGCCGCCACCCTGCTCGACGTCGCCGAGACCTACAGCGGCGAGGAGGGCGCCGATCGGCTGCGGGCGCAGGGCTACGACGAGGAGACGATCGTGGCGGCCAAAGGCGCCGGCACCCAGGTGCTCAAGTTCCGGGGCGGCATGCCGCTGCTGGGGACCACCCGGGTGTTCGGGCTCTACCGCATGGCCAATTCCATGGCGCTGGCCGACGCCCAAATGCGGGGGGTGCCGCCCGACGAGGCGCTGGGAGGCCGGGGCTTCGACAACTACTCGTGGCACACCGACTTGCCCCCGGGCCATCCCATGGTCACCGGCCAGCAGACCTGCGAGTTCGACCTGAACGCCGTGGAGCACGCCCGCACGGTGGTGGTCTGGGGCATGAACTGGATCACCACCAAGATGCCCGACTCCCACTGGCTCACCGAGGCCCGGCTGAAAGGCACCAAGGTGGTGGTGATCGCCTGCGAGTACTCGGCCACGGCCTGCAAGGCGGACGACGTGCTGGTGGTCCGTCCCGGAACCACGCCCGCGCTGGCGCTGGCCCTGAGCCAGGTGATCCTGCGCGAAAAGCTGTACGACGAGGACTACGTGAAGCAGTGGACCGACCTGCCGGTGCTGGTGCGCATGGACAGCCTCGAGTACCTGCGGGCGGCGGACGTCTTCGGCGGGGAGGCGGCCCCGCTCTCCAATCAGACGCGGGTGCTCGAGCCGGGCGAGAACGCCCCGGCCCCCGGCCGGCAGCGGGACATGCTCATCGGCCGCGATCTGCGCGAGGAGTGGGGGGACTATGTCTGGTGGGACGCCCGCTCCAACCGGCCCCAACCGCTGACTCGCGACCAGGTGGGCGACCGTTCGCCCGTGCGCGGCGCCATGCTGGAGGGTGTCGTGGAAGTTCCCTTGGCCGCCGGGGGAACCGTGCGCTGCCGGCCCGTCTTCGACCTGGTCAGCGAGTACGCCCGCCACTTCGACCCCGCCACCGCCGAGGAGATCACCTGGGCCCCGGCGGCCGCCATCGAAAAGCTGGCCCGCCGCTTCGCCCGACATCCGGGCGAGACGCTGTTCGCCGTGGGCATGGGCCCCAACCAGTTCTTCAACAACGACAACAAGGACCGCGACATCTTCCTGCTGGCCGCGCTGACCGGCAACGTGGGCAAAATCGCGGGCAACGTCG
>JBFGHG010000320.1:0-4863 GCA_041578395.1 Acidobacteriota bacterium | reverse complement strand
GGCGTCGAAGGGGTCTTCGCTCTGCAGGCTCCGGACCGCATCTCCCAGCGCGCCGCCTCCCCCCGAGCCGGGCAGCCGGCGGCGCAGACTCCGCAGCACCGCCTGGCCGCGGCCTCGCCTTTCGGGAAAGGTCTCCACCCGGGCGGTGAAAGGGGCCAGCGCCTCGGCGTGCTCGCGCCGGAAGGAGGGTGCGACCCACGAGAAAAGGGTGACGCGGTGACGCTGCGACAGCTCCCGGATCAGGAAGTAGTGACGCAGCAGCCCCGTGGTGAGCGGAAACGGAAAGCCGTCGGTCAGGTAGAGCAGGTGCATCGGCTCAACGAAAGTTTCACGGCCTCCACCTCAGGGCAAAGGACCACCAGTGGGAGTAGGGGTGCTCGCGCAGCCATTCCCGCCCTTCGTCCCCCTCCAGGTCCCGGGCCAGCCGCGCCAGGGCTCGAATCCAGGCGGCCGCGAAGAGGGGTTGCAGACAGGCCGGCTCCAGCTCCAGGGCCCGCGCGTAGCGGCCCGTCCAGGGTGTCGCCCAGCCGCCCTCCCGGTCGAACGCCTGCTCGGGTTTCTGCCCGGCGGTGCGTCCGACGAAGGCCAGGAAAAAGAAGAGGTCCACGGCGGGCAGGCCGCGCAGCCGCGCCGTTTCCCAGTCCAGCACGCCGATGCTGCCCGCCTCCAGCTCCATCAGGTTGGGATGTCCCAGATCCCCATGCTCGCAGACCGCCGGCAGCCGCAGCCCGCGCAACTCCCGAAGCACCGCCGCTGACCGCTCGAGCAGCGGATGATCCGGCACACGCTCCGCGATCGTCTGCAGCGGCTCCGCGACCAGCTGCTCGACCTCCCCGGGAGTCAACGGCTGCGAGCGCGTGGCGCGGTGAAAGTCGATCAGCCACCGGGTCACCCCCTCGCAGTAGCGGGCACGGTCGCGTCCGATCCGGGCCGGAGAGAGCAGCCCGCCGGGCAGCGCCGACTCGACCAGCAGCGGCCTCGAGCCCAGTTCCTCGACGGCCAGCACGCGGGGGATGGAATCGAAGCCGCCCTCCTCGAGAGAATGGATCGCCCGCAGGGTCTCGGCCTCTTCCAGCAGGGCCGGACCGTCCTTCTCCAGGCGGGGGGCCTTGGCCACCGTGACCGGCCGCGAGCCGGGGCCGTCGAACGCCAGCCAGATCACGTTGCGGGAGGTACGGAAGCGGGGGGTGAGGAGAGTGGCGGCGGGAGCGGGCGGAGCCGGGCGCGCCGGCAGGGGTGCCAGCAACCGCTCGGCGAACTCCCTCCCCGGGCCGCTGCCGCCGCCCGGAGGTCCGGGACGGCGGGCCACCACGCTGAAGCAGCGGACCCAGGCGCCTGCAGGGGCGTATCCAACCAGGCGGGCCAGCCAGCGGGAGGCCAGCCGCTCCCGCAGCGCGAAACGCAGGGGCGCGGGCGGCCGCAGCGGGAGGATGCTCCGGCAGGCTTCGAAGTCGGGCCAGTGCAGGTGAGCCCGGGGTCCCTCCAGGCCCAGCCGCCGCAACTTCCGGCAGATCGCGCCCGGCCCCGGTCCCGGCAGCAGACCGGGCCTGTGCGGGTCCCGGCGGTCGCATTCCAGGTAGAGAAAGCCGCCGGGGCGCAGCCGGCTGCAGGCCAGCTCGAGGTCGGGACGGGCGCCGCAAACGACCACCAGGGAATGGGCCGACGGCTCCGGCTCGTCACGGCCCAGCCGGCGGGGATGGCCCAGCAGCCGCAGGCCCTCCAACAGCCCCCCCTCCGGGCCCAGGTAGCCGACCTCCTCCAGCGACGGGTCCGGGAGCAGGAACCTCCAGTCCAGCCGGCGCACCCGCGGATCGCCGGCGCGGGGGCCGCGGCTGGCTGTTCCCTTCTCGTTCAGCGGGACCGCTTCAGCCAACTCTCGTACTCGAGGCGGTATTCCGGCCAGCTCGAGTCGATGCTGTTGAGCACCGCCACGGGCGAGGGGATGCCCACGCGGTCCAGCCGGCTGCAGGCCCGCCGCACGGCCTCGGTCGGAGTCTTGCCAGCCCGCACCACCAGGACCACCTCGTCCATCTTGGGCGCCAGCACCATGGCGTCGCTGTATTCCAGTACCGGCGGAGAGTCCACCACGATCACGTCGAAGTGGGTGCGCAGCATCTTCAACATCTGGTCGACCAGCGGCGAGGCGATCATCTCGCCGGCCCGCTCCACCGGCTCGCCTGCCGGGAGGATGAAGAGGCCGGGAATCACGGTCGTACGCAGCCGCGACACCAGATTTCCCTTGCCCGAGAGGAAATCGATCAGGCCCGGCTGCTGGGGAGGGATCGAAAAGAAGCGGTGCAGGGCCGGACGCCGGAAATTCAAGTCCAGCAGGATGGTGCGGAAGCCCGACTGCGCCCCCGACATGGCGCTGTAGACGGCCGTCGAGGTGGCGCCTTCGTTGGGCAGCGTCGAGGTCACCAGAATCGTGCGCGACAGCTCGCCGTCGCCGTTCTGCAGCAGCGAGGCTCGCAGCAGCTTGTAGGCCTCCCACGACTTGCGGGAGACCCCCTGGTCGACCGGGACCACCCCATGGTTCACTTCGGTGCGGGCCAGCGCCATGGTCTCCTGCGTCTCCAGCGACTGGCTGCGCTGGTAGGTGGGGATGACTCCCAGGCAGACGATCGGCAGTGCCCGCTCCAGCTGCTCGGGGGTCTTGATGGTGTCGTCCAGAGCCTCGGCCGCCAGCGCCGTCCCGGCCGCGAACAGAAAACCCACCGCCAGGGCGATGAGCAGCGTCTGCAGCTTCTTGGGCCAGAGCGGCTGCTCCGGCACCCGGGCGGGCGAGAGGACGCGGATGTCCGAGGAGCTGAGCGAGGAGGCCACGGTCGTCTCCTTGAGGCGCTCCAGCAGGTCCTGGTACAGGTCGTGGTTGGTGGCCACTTCGCGCCGCAGGATGCGGAACTGAATCAAGTCCTCGTCCAGCTGGCTGGCCCGCTGCATCTGCTGGCGCGTGAGGCCCGCCAGCAGTTCGTAGCGGCTCACGGCGACCTGATAGTCCTGGCCGGCCTGCTGCAGGGCTTTCTGCTTTTCGCCGGCCAGCTGCTCGCGCACCGCCTGCAGCTCGCTCGAGACCTGAACCGCTTCGGGCCAGTTGCGGCCGTACTTGGAGAGGAGATTGGCTTGCCGCTGTTCCAGGGCGTTGACGGTCGCCTCGAGCTGGGTGATCTTCGGGTTGCTCAGTGCGGGCGGGAAGTTCTCCACCGAGGAGCGGGAAACCAGCTGCTGGTTGGCCTCCTTGGCGATCAGGTCCGCCTGCACCTGGGTCAGTTGCTGGTTGAGGTCGACCAGCTTCTCCAGGGTGACCCGCTGGTTCTCGTCGATGTTCAGCAACTGGCGGCTCTTGCCGTAGTCGGCCAGAGCGGCGTCCGCCTCTTCGAGCTGCTGTTTCACCTGCTGCAGCTGCTCCTCGAGCGAGGCGCGCGCCAGCCGGACGCGATCGGCCCGAGCTTCCAGGTCCAGCGCCAGGAACTGTTCCGAATAGGCGTTGGCGATTCGGGCCGCCAGCTCGGCGTCGGGCCAGTTGAAGCGGATCTCGATCAGGCGGGTCCCCAGCACCTGGCGGACGTCCAGCTGTTCGCGCAGGCGCTTGAGCGCGGCACTCATCCCCCCCGATTCGGTCTCGGGAGCCGGCGTGCTCCAGAGCCCGCGCAGGCCGGAGCGCAGCGCGCCCAGGCCGTCCAGGAAGAGGCCCCGGCTGGGGGGCCGCTGGAAATCGGGGTTCTCGACCAGGTTCAGCGCCTGCACCACCCTCTGCGAGAGGACTTCGCTTTCCAGCACCTCCTTGAGCGTCCGGATGTGCGTGTCGGTGGTGTAGAAGTCGGCCACCGGGTTTTCGACCGCGGGGAAGGGGAGATAGGCGTTGCGGCCCGGCTCCACCTGTACGGTCACCCGGGACTGGTACCAGGGACTGGTGGTCCACAGCTGTGCGGCCGCCACGGCCCCCACCAGAAGGGGCACCCCCAGGACGACCGAACTCCGCTTCGAGAAGACGGTCCGCAGGAAGCGGACCCACCCGTGGACGTCGCGCGCCCACAGGTTGTCCACCATCTCCCGCTGCAAGAACCGCTCCCGGGTCAGGTCTTTGAGAGCCGGCAGTTTGTTCGACATCGGATTGTCCTTTGTTCGGATCGGAGCCCCCAAGCACCGACCCATCTTCGAATTCTACGCTCTTGGCTGCAAAGATTCCGGTGATCCCGGCAGACGGACCCTCGCTGCGGCGGGCAGCGCCCCCCGCAGGTCGGCCACAATCCTACGCTGCGCGGTGGGCGCCGCTACCGGTTCGCGCGACGCGCGGCGGGTGATTTGCTCCACCGTCGCCGCGATCGCCACCAGGAACCAGAAGTACCGCTGATACGCCAGCTGCAGAAAAAACGAGGTGCTCAGACAGCCGATCAGCGCCACCGCGGCCGCCGTCGCCAGCCGGGCCAGGCTCGGATGGCTCACCGACAGCAGCCTGCGCAACCGCAACAGGCTCACCAGCAGCATGCCCACCATGGTCAGAAACACCCCCAGGCCGATCAAACCGAGTTCGGCCGCCATCTCGAAGTAGAGGCTGTGCGCCCGGCGGGTCTTGTCCAGCAGCGTGAACGCCGTGCCCGACGTCTGGTACTCCACCGAGTAGTAGGGCGAGTAGTGGGCCGGGCCCACGCCCAGCACCGGATGGTCGACGAAGACCGCCAGCGCCGCCAGCATCTCGGTGGCCCGGCCCGTGAGGGCTCCGTCCGGCTCCAGCTCGGCCGTGGGGGCCGCCAGACCGGAGAGCGCCCGCAACGATCCGATGCGCATGAAGTAGCCGGGAACCGCCAGCGCCACCAGCAGCAGGCCCGCCGCCGCCCCCGCCGCCACGGTCCGCCGGGACAGCAG
>JBFGHG010000319.1:0-4869 GCA_041578395.1 Acidobacteriota bacterium | reverse complement strand
GGAGGGGCCAGCCTCTCCAGCACCTGGGGCCGCGCGTAGCTCTCCAGAATGGGGAAGCGCCAGGCCTCGCTGGGTGTGGACAGGGCGGGATTGGACATCGGGGCGGGTTGCCCGAAGCGGTCTCCCCGGGCCAGGTACTTGCTGCAATAGTTGAGGATCTCGGTGGGATCCTTGTCGATGATTTCCACGGGCACACTCCTCCCCCGCACGTGTTCGAGCAGGGACCAGGTCACACCGGACAATCGCCCGACGATCGTTTGCGGCTTTCCTCCATGGTACGGCGGCCGGCCGTAGAAAATCAACGGAATTTGGCCAGGCCGTGATCCACGATCTGACAGCCGCCGGGCGCGGACTGCGACTCCCGGCACGGCGCCCACACCTCCGGGAGATAGAGTTCGAGTCCTGTCGGGGTTTCAGGGCGTTTGCATTCGACGCCGGGCGGGTGCGAGACTCGCGTCGGGATGTCTTGGCAGCGACAGTTCTTCGAGGCCGCCCGCTCCGGCCGCACTGGCGAGATGCGGCGCCTGCTGGAGGCCGAGCCCACCCTGCTGCACGCCCGAAGCGAGCACGGTAAGACGGCGCTGCACTGGGCCGCGGAAAAGGACTTCGAGGAGGCCGCCCGCCTGCTGCTGGATGCGGGCGCCGAGCTGGAGGCGCTCACCGACTGGGGCGCCACTGCGCTGGACTGGGCCGCCCATCTGGGGAGCTTCGCTGTGGGCGAGCTGCTGCTCGGGCGGGGGGCGGAAGGACTCGACCTGATCAACGCGGCCTCGCTGGGGCGGCTCGCAGACGTTCGGCGCTTGCTGGAAGTCCGGCCTTGGCCGCGGCGCCGGTCGCTGCCGGACGAGCCCAACCGCCACTGGCCCGCCCAGAGCGCCGCCATGCGCGGGGACGTGCTCTCGGACGCCTTCTACGGGGCCTGCCGCAACGGCTGCACCGAGGTGGCGCGTCTGCTGCTCGAGCGAGGGGCGGACGTGGACGCCGTCGGGGTGTTCGCGGCCACGGCGCTGCACTGGGCCGCCCTCAACGGCCATGCCCAGACGGTGGAGTTCCTGATCCGGCAGGGAGCGAGCGTCCGGTTGAAGGACCCGGAGTTCGACGCCTGCCCGTCCGGCTGGGCGCGTGAAGGAGGGCACGAGGAGCTGGCCGCCCGGCTGGAACGCGTCGAATCTGTCTGAAGTGGGACAGGCATCCTGCCTGTCATTCCGGGATGGGAACGCGCTCCGGCTCCACCTCTTCCCCGAACTTCTTCCCCAGGTCGCGCAGGTACTGCTCCAGGGTTTCGTGCGGGTCCCATAGCAGCATCATGGCCCGAAAGAGCGGACTGTCCACTTCAGCCCGCTCGGTGATGCCAACCCGGCTCCCGGTGCCGTCCGGCTCGATTTCGTAGGTCCAGGTGCCCCGAAATCCCAGCTCGGCGTCCCCGGGAATGCGCGTGACCATCGTCCCGGGCGGTTCGAAGACTTCCACGATCGAGGGGAAATCACCCCACTCTCCGGCCACGATCCAGACCGGCTTCCCGTCCCGGTTCTCGCCGCGCCGGACGCTGGCGACCTCCGAGTTCCAGGCAGGCCAGCCCTCGAAATCGCTGACCGCGGCCCAGATCGCCTCCGGCGGCTGCTGCAGCAGGATGCGGCTGGACGCTCTGTGCTCGACCGGTTGCAGCGCGCCGAACAGGTAGACGCCGGCGACGGCGGCCAGGACGAGAAGGACGAGTATCAGGACCAGTTTCTTCACGGCGCGTCCTCCCCTTTCGGTCGTCAGCCCTTGTCGACTTCTCCCCGCCTCAGCTTGCGGTACAGCTCCAGGGACTCGCGCACGATCCGGACGGCGTCGGGCGGCCCCAGCATCTCCTCCACCACGACTTCCTTGTTCTCCAGGATCTTGTAGTCCTCGAAGAAGCGCTGGATCTCGCGCAGCGCGTGGGGCGGGAGCTGGCTGCGGTCGGTATAGTCGGCCACCGAGGGGTCGCTGACGGCCACGGCCAGGATCTTGTCGTCCATCCCCTTCTCGTCGCGCATCCGCATCACCCCGATGGCACGGGCCTGCATCACGGTCATGGGGTGCACCGGCTCCTGCCCCAGCACCAGCGCGTCCAGCGGGTCGTTGTCGTCGCAATAGGTGCGGGGAATGAAGCCGTAGTTGGCCGGATAGTGCACGGCGCTGTACAGGACGCGGTCCAGCCGCAGAAAACCCGTCTCCTTGTCCAGCTCGTACTTGTTCTTGCTGCCTTTGGGGACCTCGATCACCACCGGGAACTCGTGTTCCACCACCTCGTCGTCGATGTAGATGTCGTGCCAGGGGTGCATCGCGGCAAGTCTATCAATTCGGGCTTCGTGATTTGTGATTTTAGCGCGGATGGTATGCTGCTGCCCAGCGGTGTGAGATCTGGGCAACCTGAAACGAGCGCGAGCAGGAGAGACACGATGAGCAGGAAATTCCCGCCCGAAGGGCTTTCGCTGAAGCCGACTCCACCGGAAATCTTTTTCGACCGACGCAAGTTCCTGGCCGGTGCGGCCGGCCTCATCGCCGCTCCCACGGTGTTCTGCACCGCCGCCGGCAGCGAGGCGGAGTCGGACCTGTTGACGCCGCCGCTGGCGCGGCCGGAGGTCTTTCCCCCTTCCCGCAACGGCGGGTACCAGCTCCCCGAGGGCATCCGCACCCAGCTGACGCCCCGGGAGACGGCGGCCCGCCACAACAACTTCTACGAGTTCCTGCCCGGCCGCGGAGGCCCAGTCTACCGCCACACGGGCGATTTCGTGGTCGATCCCTGGAAGGTCGAAGTCAGCGGCGAGTGCAACAACCCGATGACGCTCGACCTTGACGACCTGTTCGGCTTCGAACACGAAGAGCGGCTCTACCACTTCCGCTGCGTCGAGCGCTGGGCCATGAACGTGCCCTGGAGCGGCTTTCCCCTGCGCAAGCTGATCGAGCAGGCCGACCCCAATAGTACCGCCAAGTTCGTCCGCTTCGAGACCGCCGATCGGCCCGAGCAGATGCCGGGGCTTCGGCAGTCCAACTGGTACCCCTGGCCCTACCATGAAGCCCTGCGCCTGGACGAAGCCATGAACGAGCTGGCGATGGTGGTGACGGGGGTCTACGGCGAGCCGCTGCTCAAGCAGCACGGGGCGCCGGTGCGCATCATCGTGCCCTGGAAGTACGGCTACAAGAACCCCAAGTCGATCGTCAAGATCGAGTTCACCTCGAGCCAGCCCAAGACCTTCTGGCAGATCCAGGAGCACGAGTACGGCTTCCTGTCCAACGTCAACCCCAACATCCCGCACCCCCGCTGGAGCCAGGCGCGGTCGTACTGGCTGGGGGACGAGAGCTGGTTCTCGACGCCGATGTTCAACGGTTACGAGAAGTACGTGGCCGAGCTGTACCCGGACGAGCCGCGCACGCCCCAGGAGCCGTTGCGGCCGGGTCAGATCGCGCGCTGAAGGGTGGTAAGTTGGGTGGCACGGGGATACCTGCCCACTTCCGGAATCACGGCCTGGAAGGCCGCGCCAGATCCGGAACCGCGGCCTGGAAGGCCGTCTCACGGTTCTGACTGCGGCGCACTTTCAGCGCGCCGCGAGGAAGTGACGGGGAGCCGGCGGGAGGCCGGAGCGGTCCTGGAGGAGCGGTTGGGGGGAAACGGGCAGGCCGGTCCTCGAACAGCCGTCTTCTCGATGGAGACTGCAAGGAAAACACCGAGAAGCCAGCCAGAGAAACCTGCCTGACATACCCGACTTCGTGCCGGCCGGGCGGCGGGAGGTCGCGAAACGCGAACAACCGCCGGAATCCGGAGGCGCGAAGCAGGGCGAGGGGTTTGCTTCCGTTTGGGGTAACCGCACCGGCACGATCCGCGGGGGAGGTTGGGCGGTTCGCCGCGCTCCCCGTCCTTGCGGGAGGGTCGGTTCGAGTCAACGAGGGGACCGTATTCGGGAGGTTCCCGCTGCCACAGGATTCCCACCACTCGATCCGGTCCCCGTCGTTGCTCGGGTTCTCTAACCGGGATGAACGGACGGACGGGCCTTGGGGCCGCGACAGGCTTGAGCGGGTCCGCATCGCACCGTTTGGGTGCGAACCAGCGGCAAGCCGGAGAATCCGGCACGGCCGGATCGCCGACTTCAGACTTGGAGCCCTTCGAGAGTGTCGCATCGTGGTTACCCGAGCGGCCCAGCCGGGTGTCCGCCCACCCGGTTCACTATCGGTTCGCTCTACCTAGAAAAAGCGGCAACCGATATCAAAAAGGGACACGGAAAATTGGAAAATGTTGATTTTTTTGTCGGGAAAGTTGCCGACGGAGTGCGGCAGTGAGCTTGGACAACCTGACAGAGAGATGGTCGAAAGGGATTCGAATCGTCGAGTGAGAAGGGGCTGATCGGGCGTGAGACCCGGCCCTTCTCGATTGGTTTTTTCTTTCTCGTTAGAAAGGAGGTGATCCAGCCACAGGTTCTCCTACAGCTACCTTGTTACGACTTCACCCCAATCATGAACCACACCGTCGACGCCTGCCTCCCTTGCGGGTTAGCCCGGCGGCTTCTAGTGCAGCCCACTTTCGTGATGTGACGGGCGGTGTGTACAAGGCCCGGGAACGTATTCACCGCGGCATGCTGATCCGCGGTTACTAGCGATTCCACCTTCATGCAGTCGAGTTGCAGACTGCAATCCGAACTGGGGACGGCTTTTTGAGATTCGCTCACTCTCGCGAGTTGGCTGCTCTTTGGACCGCCCATTGTAGCACGTGTGTAGCCCGGGGCATAAAGGCCATGAGGACTTGACGTCATCCCCACCTTCCTCCGGCTTTTCGCCGACAGTCTCCGTAGGGTGCCCAGCTTGACCTGATGGCAACTACAGACAAGGGTTGCGCTCGTTGCGGGACTT
>JBFGHG010000318.1:0-4873 GCA_041578395.1 Acidobacteriota bacterium | reverse complement strand
TGGTCGACTCGAATCTCCAGCCCCAGACTCCGATCTTTTGCGCGCCCCTCGACGGCGAGCACTTCACCATGAACCTGGACCAGATCTTCCCCGGCATTCCGGCCCTCGACGACGCGACCTGGGAGTTCTTCGTGCAGGGCCCCATCAACCCGCCCGTCCGGGCCGACGTGCTGGTGATCGACGTGACCAGCCCCAACCAGTTCCGCGGCGTCCCGATCGGCACCTTCAATCAGCAGTGCGGCCCCAACGACCTGTGCCTGAACAACGACCGCTTCCGCGTCTCGGTGCAGGCCAACGACGGAACCTCCACGTCGACCGGTCAGTTGCAGCGGCTCGACGCCGACTCGGGCCTCTTCTTCTTTCCCGGCCTGAACCAGAACAATTTCGAGCTGCTGATCAACATCATCAACGGCTGTGCCTTCAACGACCACTACTGGGTGTTCTACGCGGCCACCACCAACGTGGAGTACCGGATCAGCGTCACCGACACGGAGACCAACCAGACCCGCGACTACGACAACATATTGGGGACCCCCGCACCCGCGGTCACCGACACGATGGCCTTCGCGACCTGTCCCTGACGAAGGCTGATGGCGGCGGGGTCACAGCTATCGAATATCGAAAATCGAGCTACTCGGGCCAGTCCGGCGCCTCGGTGAAGATCAGGTCCTTCGGCCAGTGCGCCAGCGGCGCGACCCGGACGGCCAGCGGGTCGTCCGAAGGTCCCAGGTCCCACACCCCCACGACCCGTCCCGCGTCCAGCACCACCGACGTGGCGTCGCCGAAGCGGTCGTACGCAAAGCGCGCGTGCTCGGCAGCCAGCAGCCGCTCGCTCCCCGTGTGAAGTTCGGACGCGTCAGGCATTCCGTCCCAGTACGTCGTACTCCAGAGCCACGATGCCCGAGTTGCTGTAGATCCTGTGTCCAGTCAGCTTCAGCCGGGACCGCTCGGCCGGGGAGGGAAGCAGCGGGATCCCGCCGCCCAGCAGTACGGGCACGACGGCGACTTCGACGGTGTCGACCTGCCCCGCCTCGAGCAGGCTTTGAAAGAGCAGGCCGCCGCCGAACAGCCAGATGTCCTTCCCTGGCTGGACGCGCAGCTGTTCGGCGTACGGGGCGGCGTCCGGCACGATCGTGACCTTGGGATGGTCCTGCTGCCGCAGTGTGCGCGAACACACCACGACTTTGACTCCGGGCATGCCACCGCTTCCACCCATCTCCGCCATGGTTTCGAACGTCCCGCGGCCGATCAGGAGCGTGTCGTATTGGGCCCAGATCGCCTTGAAGTCGATCTCGGGGTCCATGACGATCCAGTCCGCCTCGCCGTTGGGACCGGCGATGTATCCGTCCAGCGAAGCCGCCACTGCATAACGCACGCGTCTCACGATTCACCTCCCAGGCACCACTTGGTGCGAGTGTAGAGGACCCGGAAGCCTGCCCTCTCGACGTTGCGCTGGGCACCGGAACCCACACGCGTCGCCACCATCGCGAGCTGGCAGCCGGCCTGACGGGCCTTTTCCAGGCGGACACGCAGCAGCGCCGTATGGACCCCCCGGCGCCGGAACTGCGGGAGAGTCGCCGCGCCGTTGACCACCGCGATGCGCTCCCGGACCCGCATCGAGGCGGCCCCGGCCGGCTGGCCGTCCACCAGCGCCAGGTGGCACAACACGTTGTCGGGGCTCGCGAAATCCCGGATCACCGCCGTGAGCGCCTCGTCGGCCTCCCCTTCGCCGAACCCCCGCGCCGCCGCCTCCGCCCACAGTACTTCCTCGCCTTTCCGAATGGGGCGAACCCTGACTTCGGGGGAGGGGTCCGGCAGCCCGAGCGGCAGATCCATCTCCCGAGCATGGACGTTGGAGTACTCCACGGGCCGGTAGCCGCGAGAGCAGAAGCCGTCGGTCAATGAGAGGTCGGCCAGCGGGCAGGTCTCGACGTTGACGGCGGCGCCGCGAACCTGGAAGAACTCTTCGAGCTTTTCGAAATCGGCCACCTCGACCGGTCCGGCCAGCCCCAGCCCGAAGGCCTGCGTGATCGGGGAGTCGACGCCCGCGAAGATGGCCACGCCGCTGCCGATCTTCCGAACCGCCCCGGCGGCCGGGTCACGCTGCGCCAGGAAGAGGGCGCAGTCGGCTCCGCCGGCCGCCTCCGCCAGTTCGATCTCGAGCGCCAGTTCGGGGGTCAACTCGATCATGCCCGCTCAATCCCACCAGAAGTACCAGTACTCCGAATTCAGGAGCGTCCCCGCCAGGTTCGAGACGGTCTGCACGCCCTGCAGGACGACGTCGGAGCAGTAGTGGTACTGCTGCCACGCCAGCGCGAGTGCGGCCTCGGGAGTCTGCGGCGGCCGGGCGACGAGGCATTCCATCACGTCCGTGGAGAGCGAAGCGATTTCGGCGCCATACTCCTGCTGCCAGGACCGCAGAAGAGCGCAGTGGACTTCGGGGAAGGGGTTTTCGTTCCATCCGCCGAACTTCACGGCCGCCGGCAGTTGCCAGGGAGAATCGATGGCCGCCAGACCCAGGAGGGCCAGCGGGTGGGCCTTGCCGCTCAGGTCGTCCTGATGTTGTCTGATCCGGCCTTTCTCGGGGATCTCGCCGGGCCATCTTCCGACGAGTTCTTCCTCGTCCGGCCCATCCTCGCTCTCCTGCAGGCGGCGCTGCTCGAAGAACGCCTCGAGGTCGACCCCGGCCGACTCGCGCACGATCTCCATCACGGAGCGTGGGTAAGACTCGGCCCCTTCCCGCAGGCGTTCCCCCTCTCCTGGGGGGCCAATCAGAAACGGGTACTTCCCGGTGGCGGGATACTCGTCCCGGTAGCGATGCAGCAACTCCACTGCTTCCTGTCCCGCGATCTCGATGGTCTCGAAGGCCATGGCGGGCGTCCTCCCTGGTCGGGGCCGGATCGAACGGGATTCTATCACCGCTCCTCGGGGAGATCTTCCGCGGGCCTCTGGACAGTCCGGGCCTGCAGGTGCTGAAATAAGGAGCTTCGCGGCGGGCGGGCCCTGCGCGCGCAGAAAGCCGGACACCAGCATGGATTGGCGGCAGACCCTACGGCAGTACCTGGATCACGACATCGGCGGCCTCGGCATCGAGGTGATGGTGGTGCTGGTGCTGCTGGGTATCGCCATCTTCTTTTACGCCCTGGGGTGGCTGGTGCGCCGCCTGCTCGAGAAGCGCCTCCAGCGCCTGGACTCGGAAGCGCGCTTTTCGGTGGAGCGGATGGCCCAGCTGGTCATCTGGGTCATCGGGCTGCTCACCGCGCTGTGGTGGATCTCCCGCGAGTTGGAGGACATCGAAAGCCTGGTCGCCTATCCCATCTTCACCATTCGCGACACCACGATCACGCCCGGATCGATCGTGCTGTTCGGGATGGTGCTGCTGCTGACCCTCTACGCCTCCAAAATCGCCGGCCGGGCGGGGGAGTTCGGGCCCCTGCAGCGGCTCGAGCACGGGCCGCGCTACACCGTGCTCCGGCTGAGCCAGTACCTGGTCTGGGTGCTGGGCATCCTGCTGGGACTCAACGTCGTCGGCATCGACCTGACCGCGCTGGCGGTGGTTGCCGGCGCGCTGGGACTGGGCATCGGGTTCGGCCTGCAGAACGTCGTGGCCAACTTCGTGGCGGGCCTGGTGCTGCTGTTCGAGCGGCCCATCCGGGTCGGCGACTTCGTCTCCACGGAGAACGTGGAGGGCCAGATTCAGGAGATCCGCTTCCGCTCCACCGTGATTCAGACCAACGACAACATCTCGATGATCGTGCCCAACTCGGAGCTGACCAGCCGGGCGCTGATCAACTGGTCGCACCTGGACCCCAAGGTGCGGGTGCACGTGCCGGTGGGCGTGGCCTACGGTTCGGACGTACCCAAGGTGAAGAAGGCGCTGCTGGAGGTGGCCGTGGCGTCCGAGAACGTGATGGACGACCCGGAGCCGATCGTCTGGTTCACGGGGTTCGGGGATTCGTCGCTGAACTTCGAGCTGCTGGTCTGGACGGCCGACCCGGTCCGCCACCGCCGGCTGAAGAGCGAGCTGAACTTTGCCATCGACGACGCCTTCCGCAAGTACGAAATCCAGATCCCCTTCCCGCAGCGCGACCTGCACGTCCGGTCGGCGGAGGGGTTGCGGGGGTTGCTGGAGAAGCCGCCGGAAGAGAGCGGCGAGCCGGAGGAGTTGGAGCCCGGGCCGGAGCCGGATGAAACCTCTTCGCCTCCCGGTCCGTCTGAATAGGCACCGGAGGCACGCTGAGTTTGAAGGCAGGACACGCACGACCCATCCAGACGCCGGAGACCGGACTGGAACACGGACTCACCCCGCATTTCGATGAGCTGGCCCGATTTCGCTCCACGCGGGCGATGGAGAGGTCCGAGCTGTTTCGGCGTCTGCGGCCGGAGTTCGAGCGGGTGATGAACACCGTGCTCGAGGAGGAGTACGCGCCGCCCCGGCCGGAGGTCGGGGAATCCTTGCGGGCGACGGCCTGGAACGTCGAACGGGGGACCCAGCTCGAGGGGATCGTCGAGATGCTGGCTCAGCACCCGCGGATGCGGGACAGCGACGTGCTGATGCTGACCGAGGTGGACCTGGGGATGGCCCGCAGCGGCAACCGCCACGTCTCCCGCGAGATCGCCCGCCGTTTGGCGCTGAACTACGCCTTCGCCAACTGCTACGTCAGTCTGGTGAAGGGGAGCGGCCTCGAGGTGCACGTCGACGGGGAAAACACCCTGGCGCTGCACGGCAACGCGCTCTTTTCGCGGTTTCCGATGAAGCAGGCGCAGGCGATCGCGCTGCCCCCGGGCAAGGACCTGATGGCCGGCAAGGAGAAGCGGCTGGGTTACCAGCAGGCGGTGGCGGCGGTCGTGGCTCATCCCGACGGCGCCTTCT
>JBFGHG010000317.1:0-4888 GCA_041578395.1 Acidobacteriota bacterium | reverse complement strand
TGCGGATGTTGTTGGGATTCTGGATGCCCAGGCCCGAGCCGATGGGCGCGCCCAGCGGCATGACCGCGGCGGCGCCCGCCTCTTCCAGCTTGCGGCAGACGATGGGATCGTCGTTGGTGTAGGGCAGCACGATGAAGCCCTCCTTCACCAGCACGCGGGTGGCTTCCAGCAGGGCCTCGTTGTCGGGGAACAGCGTGCGTTCGTCCCCCAGCACCTCCAGCTTCACCCAGTCGGACAGGCCGGCGGCCCTCCCCAGCCGGGCGTAGCGGATGGCGTCCTCGGCGGTGTAGCAGCCGGCGGTATTGGGCAGCAGCATGAAGCGCTCGCGGTCGATGTAATCGAGCAGCGACTCGCCGGTCCGGCCGTTCAGGTCGACGCGCCGCACCGCCACCGTCACCACCTCGGACCCGCTGGCATCCAGGGCTTCCCGCATGAGCGGAAACGTAGCGTACTTGCCGGTGCCGACGAACAGGCGCGAGCCGAAGGTGCGATCTGCGATCTTCTAGGGTTCTGTCATGTCAGAATTCTCCACCGCCGACGAAATGGACGATCTCCACACGGTCCCCCTTCTGCAGCGGCGTTCGCGGCCACTCTTCCCGGCGGAGGATGGTCTCGTTGTGCTCCACGGCCACCGGACCCCTCTGCAGGTCGCCCAGGCTCTCGACGAGGTCCTCCACGCTCCACCGGGTGGGGACGCTCTGCACCTCTCCGTTGATGCTGATCTCGATCTGGTGCTGCATAAGTTCCGGGCCGCCGCACTCCGGTGCCGGAGGGACGAGTCGCGCCGGGCGAGCGAGTTCGGCGCTCAGATCTCCAGCCTGCCCTGGAACATCATGTCCTGGAGCTTGAACTTCCGGTTGATCTTGGTCCCGCTGGAGAACTCCGTGACGAAGCGGACTTCCTTCTCGTCCATCGAGATCAGGTCCTTGCCGTTCTCCTGCCGGGGAAAGACGAAGACCGCCTCGATGCCGCCCGCCTCGGCTGGCGTCAGGTACTGCTTGAGCTGCACGCGCCGCTTGCTCTTCTTGCAGATCAGGTAGGTCTCGTTCTTGAGCAGCTCCGTGGTACCGGTGTCCAACTCGGTGCGATCCTGCCCGGGAGCCACCGCCAGCATCACCACGATGTCTCCGCCGGCCAGCGGAGTCTCCACGAACTGCTCCGCCGCGGCGGCGTCGACGTTGCCGTTGAGCATGCTCAAGCGGGCGATCGCCATGCGGATCGGCTTGGCCGACTGGAAACGGACGTAGTACTGGTTGGAACGCGCGAAGTCGCCGACCCGGCTTTCGCCGCCGCTCCGGGAAGGACTCCCGGGACCCCCGAACGCGGGCCCTCCGGTCCCCACCGAAGTGGTGGTGGAATCGATGGTGCTCCCCCTTTTGTCCAGAGCGACAGTGACGTTCTGCACCGAGGCCCAGGGAGAGTCGGAGCGGACCTTGTCGGCCTGCTTGGCGCTCCACTCGGTGTACGGAACCTCGTCCCAGTACTTGCCGGCATACACCAGACAAGCGCACGCCAGAACGATCGCAACACTCAATAATTTCTTCATTTTGCACCACTCCCGGCTCGTGTTTTCAATCCTCAAATCTTACCGGGTAGGCGGTCCCACTTCAACCGGTGAAACGGGCATCCTTGCCCGTCGTTCCCGCGAAGGACGCCGCGCCCGGTTGATCCGGACGGAGCCGAAAAGGTACCTTTCCGAGGATGCACCTTCGTTTGCAGCTGCTGATCTGGCTGACGGCGCCGGTCCTGGCGGGCGACGGCAAGCCTGCCTGGAGCTTCGCGGACGTCAGCGAGTCCGCCGGCATCGAGGCCCGCATCGTCTCCGGGACCCCCGCCAAGAAGTTCCTGGTGGAGACCATGGGGGGCGGCCTGTGCGTGCTCGATTACGACCGGGACGGCCGCTGGGACCTCTACCTCGTCAACGGCCTCACGAAGCCGGGCGGAGGCCCGTCCGACCGCGGCGACTTCCTCTACCGCAACCTGGGGGGCGGCGAGTTCGAGGAGAAGACCCGGGAGGCGGGGTTGGACGGCCTGCACTGGGGGATGGGCTGCGCGGCGGCCGACTACGACAACGACGGCCACACGGACCTGTACGTCACCCACTTCGGGGCCAACCAGCTGTTCCGCAACCGCGGGGACGGGACCTTCGAAGACGTGACCGGCGTGGCGGGCGTGGGCGACCCGGCCTGGAGCACGGGGGCCGCCTTCGGCGACTACGACCGCGACGGCGACCTGGACCTCTACGTGGCCAACTACGTCGACTTCGACTTCGACAATCCCGGGGGAGACCCGCGCTTCTGCTCCTACCGCGGCGTGACGGTGGCCTGCGGGCCGCGGGGGCTGCCCGGAGCCCACGACTCCCTCTTCCGCAACGACGGCAACGGGCGCTTCACCGACGTCTCCGCCCCCGCCGGCATCCGCGCCGCGGCGGCACTGTACGGCTTTCAGCCCATCTGGACCGACTTCGACACGGACGGCGACCCCGATGTCTTCGTGGCCAACGACAGCACGCCCAACTTCCTGTGGCGCAACAACGGCGACGGGACTTTCACCGATATCGCCCTGCTCAGCGGCGCCGCCTACAACCAGGAGGGGCGGGCCCAGGCCAACATGGGCGTCGACGTGGGCGACGTGGACGGCGACGGCCAGCTGGATTTTTATTCCACCAACTTCTCGGACGACTACAACGTCCTGTACCGCCACACGGGCGACGCCTACCTGCAGGACGTCACCTTCCAGGCGCGGCTGGCCCAGGTGACCTTCCGCTTCCTCGGCTTCGGAGCCCTGATCGCCGACTTCGACCTGGACGGCCGCCCCGACATCTTCGCCGCCAACGGGCACATCTATCCCGAAGTCGAGAAGTACGGGTTGGGGAGCACCTACCGCCAGGCCAACCAGCTGTTCCACAACCTGGGCAAGGGCGAGTTCGAGGAGATCGGAGCGAGGCTGGGGCCGGGCCTGGCGCGGGTCGAGTCCACGCGCGGGGCGGCGGCTCTGGACTTCGACGGCGACGGCGACCTCGACCTGGCGCTCACCAACCTGGACGAACGCGCCGACCTGCTGCGCAACGACCTGGCCCCCGCGCGGAAGTCCCTGCGCATCCGGTTGCGCGGGCATGCGTCCAACCGGGACGGGATCGGTGCCCGGGTGTCGCTGAAGACCGGGGAGCTGAACCAGTTGCAGGAACTGCACGCGGGCTCGAGCTTTCTGGGCAGCGGGCCGCCCGAGCTGCACTTCGGCCTCGGGGACCGGGAGAGCGCGGACGAGCTGAGGATCACCTGGCCCTCGGGCGAGGTCCAGACCTTCCGCGGAGTGGCGGCCGGGTCCGTCACGATCGACGAGGAGGCGGGACTGGTATACTCCCAGGGGTCGTCCAACCCCGAGTCATGAAGCGTCTGCATCCATTGCACATCTCCGGACGAGGCCGCGCCGCCTGGCTGGCCGTCGCGCTGCTGGCCCTGCCGGCCGCCGCGGCGCAGGAGCAGGACTGGATCTCCCGCGGCCAGGAGTTGATCCGCGGCAAACAGCTCACGGAAGCGCTCCAGCTCTTCGACCGGGTCAAGCAGCAGGACCCGGCCGACTCGCGGCCCTTCTTCTACTCGGGGGTGGCCCTGCTGGAAGCGGGGCGGCTGCGGCAGGCGGGCGCGGAGTTTCGGGGAGCATTGGCGCTGGACCCGGAGCGGCCCGAATACGTCCTGCTCTACGCCGAGACGCTCCAGCGGCTGGGGCTGAAGGACTCCGCCAACACCACGCTGGCGCCGCTGGAGGATCCGGCCCGCTGGGAAGCCCTGGACGCGGGTGAACTGTGGCTGCTGGGTGATCTGTACCTGCGTGTGGACCGCCTGGAAGAGTCGCTTCGAGCCTTGCGGCTGTTCCAGCAAAGCCATCCCGCCGACCCCCGCGTGGCACTGCGCCGCGGCGAGATTCAGCTCCGGCAGGGAGACTATGCCGAAGCCGAGGCCAGCTACCGGGAGGCGGCCGGCACGGCTGCGGGCGCGTCGGCGCGCTACGGCCTGGGGCTGGCCCTTTGGAAGCAGGGGCGCCTCGAGGAAGCCCTCCAGGAGCTGCGCCGAGCGCTGGAGCTGCAGCCGGACAATCGGGAGGTCCAATACCACCTGGGGATGGTGGCCCTCGACCTGGACCAGCCCGAGGACGCGTTGCGCTACCTGGAGCCGCTGGAGGCCGTGGGGGAGCAGTATCCCTTCGTCTACAGCGCCCTGGCGCGCGCCTACCGGCGGGCCGGCAACGTGGAGCGCAGCCGCGCCCTGTTCGAGCGCTTCCAGCAGACCCAGGTGCGCGAGTACGACGCGGACGCCGCCCGCAAGCGGGCGGACGCCGGGGTCAGCCGGGCCCTGGAGGAGCTGCAGCAGGGCCGCGTTACTCAGGCGCGCGGCCTCTTCGAGGAGGTGCTCGCGGACCACCCCGGCCACTGGGTGGCCCACAAGTATCTGGCCCGCATCTATCTCGACTCGCGCCAGTGGGGCTCCGCCTTCTCTCACCTCCAGTTCATGGAAGGCGCGCGTCCCGAAGACTTCGACACGCACTCGCTGCTGGCCGAGTACTGGTACGCGCGGCGGCAATATCCGCGGGCGCAGGGGCACGCCGAGCGGGCCAAGGCCTTGCGGCCGGGAGACCCCGACCTGCGCAACCTGCTGGGAAACGTCTACCTGGCTCTGGACCTGCGCTCCGAGGCGCTGGCGGAATACCAGGCCGCCGTCCGGCTGGCGCCTGAGCGCGCTGATTTTCAACGCAACCTGAAGTCCCTCTCCCCCCCGTGAGCACCCTAGGACGCAGGCAAGTACGGCGAACGGCCACCGCCGGAGCATGCTCGGCGAGAGACGCCCTCTTCGGAGCGCGGTGGCTCGCTATCGCTTTGATCCCGGCCTGC
>JBFGHG010000316.1:0-4896 GCA_041578395.1 Acidobacteriota bacterium | reverse complement strand
TGCGGTCACTGAGATCCCGCAGCTGTACCTCGTCACGATACTCGTACTCGAACGCCAGCACGGCGCTCAGCGCGCCGCTGCTGCCGCCCCAGATCGCGCCGACCTGGTACTCGCCGTCGGTCTCGTCGAAGGTCTGGCCGCCGACGCGGATCTCGGCACCCTCGAACTCGTCGCGGGTGATGAAATTCACCACGCCCCCGATGGCGTCGGAGCCGTACAGGGCGGCAGCGCCGTCCTTCAGCACCTCCATCCGCCCGATGGCAATGGACGGCACCGAGCTGATGTCGACGCCGAACGCCGAGGTCGACACGTGGCGCCGACCGTTCAGCAGCACCAGGGTCCGCTCGGAGCCGAGGCCGCGCAGATTGACTGTCGCCACGCCCTCGTTGCCCTGACCGCCGGAAGCGTTGAACTGGTTGGTCTCGCCGATGTTGCCGTTGGAGACGTTGAGGTTGCGGATCATCTCGGTGATGGTCGGATTGCCGACGTCCTCGAGATCCTGCTGGGTGGTGACCTGAACCGGCAGCGCCGCATCTTCCGGCGTGCCGCGAATGAAGGAACCCGTGACCACGATCTCCTCGATGGGGGCTTCCTGCTGCGCCAGCACCGGGGCTGGCCCCAATGCGGCTGCAACCGCGACCCCACAGGAAACGCGCAGCGCTCTGTGCACTCCTTTGAACATTGACTCTCCCCTACTCCTCGAATTTTTTTGACCGGCGCCCGAAAGACTCCCACGCCGGAACCCCGATTATCCGCAGATGCCGAACATCTGCAACACTTCCGAAACAATTTTTCCGCGTGTTCGACAACCGCCCGGCCTCGGGCTCTGCCTGACTACAACCAAAAAAAGGGCGCCCGAGGGCGCCCTATGCCGATTCAAACGGGCGGCAAAGCCGCCCGAAACAAAGTCACCGGACCATCAATAGTCCAGCATCGCGTTGAAACGGAAGTAGTAGAAGCCGCCATCGAAGCCCCACGGGGTGCTGGTAGCGAACTCCTGACCGGAGTTATCCGAGAACCCGCTCGGGCCGGTGTTGTTGGCGTCGTCCGGCGCGTCCTGATCGAACACGTTCTGGGCGCCCAGGGTAAACGTGTAGCGCTCGTTCAGCGTGTAGGCGACCTCCGCGTCGACGATCCACTCGCCGTCGTAGCACTCGTCTTCAGAGCAGTCGATGTCGTAGCGGGTGCCGCCGTCGAAGGCCGGGTCGCCGGAGAAGTCACCGACGGTCCAGTCGTCGTAGTAGCTGGCCCGCAGCAGGAAGCGCCAGTCGCCCATCAGGTGATTGGCGGTGAAGATCCCGCGATTCTCCGGGTTGAAATTCTCCAGATCGACGACCCGATTACGCGACACCTCGGAGCCGGCGTCATCCACTTCCGTTTCCGTCCAGTTCCAGGCCGCCGTCAGGTTGGTGATGCCGGCATTGCCCCAGTCCTGGGTGTAGGTGGCAACGAAGTCGATACCGGTGGTGGTGGTCTCGAAGTCGTTGGTGAAGAACGACACGCTGGTCAGGTCGGAGGCGCCGGGAATGCCCAAGGCCTCGAGACACTGCGCCAGGTTGGCCGCGCCGGGGCAGTTCACCCCGCCCGGCACCGGCTGGGTGGTGATGTCGATGGTGCCGGTCTGGCTGATCCGATCCTCGACGTTGATCTCGAAGTAGTCGAGGGTCAGGGTCAGATTGTCGGTCACATCCCAGGCGGCGCCCAGGGTGAAGTTGGTGGCGTCTTCCGCGTCCAGCGGCTCGCCGCCCAGGAACTGGGCGATCGGGTTGCTGGGCGGAATCTGGCCGCGCTGCTGCAGCTCGCCGTCCACGGTGACCGTGGAGACCTTGGTCACGTTCGACTGGCCCGGGGTCGGTGCCCGGAAGCCGGTGCTGAACGATGCGCGCACGTTCAACGTCGGCGTGACGTTGAAACGGGTCGCGATCTTGCCGTTGGTGGTGTCGCCGAAGTCGTCGAAGTCCTCGTAGCGCAGCGCAGCGCCCACCAGCCAGCGCTCGGTGATGTCGGCCTCGAGGTCCGTGTACACCGCGTAGTTGGCGCGGTCGAACTCACCCTGCTGGGTCGGGCTGAAGCCCGCAAAGCCGTGGGCACCGATGCTCATGCCGATGAGCGGGGTGACGCCGTCGCTGTGGAAGTTGTCGCCCTGAAACGCCCACGGGCCGGCCTGCCAGGAATCCTCGTCGCCGATGGTGATCTCGAAGGTCTCGACCCGGTACTCGGCGCCGAAGGCCACGTTCAGGTCGGAGTAGAAGCCATCCACCTTCACCGGATAGACGAAGTCGGCGTTGTAGTTCTGCTCGGTCTGGGTGTAGGCGCCCAGATTGAACGACGTCGGCGAATCCGGGCCCAGGGACGGGTTCCAGGTGTTGCCGATGCGGAACTGAGTCTCGTTGCGGCCCAGACCCATGCTGAAGTCGTAGGACAGGCCGTTGTCCAGCGTGCCGCGCAGGCCGACCAGGGCGCTGATGTCCTCGACGTCGCCGCCGAAGGCCGGCGTGTAGCCGCCGGGATACAGATTGTTGGCAACCCAGCAGTTGGCCGGCAGCGCCGCCAGCGCGGCACGGTCGGCGTCCACGGCGGCCTGATCGGTGGGCGTGGAGCCCGGGCTGAACAGCGCAGGGCAGTTCGACGTGGCACCGGACTGGCCGGCCAGGTCCAGGTCGATGATGGCCCGCTGGCCGCCGCTGAAGGCGTTGGTGAAGACGCCGGGGCGGCCATTCGGGTTCCTGTAGAAGAAACCGCCGGTGACCGCCCGCTCGGCGTAGTTGCCGAAGCCGTACAGCTCCTGGCTGTCGGAAAGCTCGATGCCGGCGTTGAGGAAGAACGCCACGTCGTCGTCCACCTCCGGGGCGCCCCAGATCTGCGCCGGCTGCACCACGGCGGTGTTGCCGGTGTCGATCAGCGCCTGGGCGTCGGTGCGGGGCAGGCTGCGGCTGGTGGCGTCGGAGCTCTTCACCTGCAGGGTGGCGTTGGCAAAGCCGTTGTCGCCCAGCGGCAGGCCGACGTTCACCGCGCCCTGCCAGAGCTCGCCGTCGCCCTCGTAGAACTCGCCGTAGCGGGCCTCGGCGTTGATGCCTTCGCGATCTTCCTTGAGCACGAAGTTGATCACCCCGGCGATGGCGTCCGAGCCGTACTGGGCGGCAGCACCGTCACGCAACACCTCCACGCGATCGATGGCGAGCGTGGGGATCACGGAGATGTCCGGGCCCTGGGAGCCGGCTGCCAGCGACCCACCGAGTTCCGCGATCACGGAAGCCCTATGGCGGCGCTTGCCGTTTACGAGAATCAGGGTGTTGTCCGGCGGCAGCCCACGCAGGGTGGCCGGCCGGGTAATGGTGGCAGCGTCGCTGATGGGCAGGCGCTGAACGTTGTAGGACGGCAGCAGATTTCTCAGCATGTCGTCCATGTCGGAAGTGCCCATGTTCTGGAAGTCGTCACCGGAGACGACGTCGACAGGCACCGGCGAGTCGGTGGCGGAACGGCCGGCACGGCGCGAACCCACCACGACGACCTCTTCGATGGCCGCAGCGCCTTCCTGCGCGAGCGCGGCGGGAACCGCGACCGGCGAAAGCACGACGGCACCGACGAGGGCAGATCGCAGCAACGAATTCTTCAATTCACCCATGGTTGGTACTCTCCAATTCTGCCGCACCATTGCGGTGCAGCTGTTATTTCTCCCCGCTCGACACCTGTCAGGCGGCGGGAAGTCGACAACTGCATGCGGGCCTCGCCCTAACCGAGGCCCATGCCGACAGCCCCTGACCAAGCAGGCTGTGCGGAGAGTACATCATCCGGAAACGGATCGGAATCACTTTGGAAACATATTGAAATCAATAACTAGCCCCGGCAACGTAACGGGTCCTGCGGCAGCCGCCGCCGGCCAACCGGGCGAGGAGACCACACGGACATGAGGAGCATCAGCTCAGGATGGGCACCCGCGCTGGGCCTGGCCCTGCTCTGGAGCCTCGGGCTGCCGGCCCTTGGCGCGCAGCGTGACGCCGACGTCATTCTCACCAACGCCAGCATCTACACCGCCGAGCGGTCCCGGCCCTGGGCGGACGCCCTGGCCATCACCGGCAACCGCATTCTCAGCGTCGGCGACCGGCGCCAGGTGATGAGAACCCGGGGGCCGGACACCCAGGTGATCAACCTGAACGGGGCCTTCGTGGTACCCGGTTTCAACGACGCCCATGTCCACGTGGACTCCACCGGCAACCTGCTCACCGGCGTGAACCTGCTGGACGTGCACGAGCCCGGAGCCTTCGTCGAGCGGGTCCGGGCCGCGGCCGGGCGTCTGCCCGCCGGCAGCTGGATCCTCCGCGGCGACTGGGGCGCCTACGAGCAGTGGGGGCAGGGTTCCGCGGGCACTGCCGCGGGGCAGCCTGGGCAGCAGGGCCCCTTCACCCCGCATCGGGATCTGCTCGACCCCGTCACCCCGGATCATCCGGTGCTGCTGTCGCGCTTCGACCGCAGCATGTATCTGGCCAACAGCCTGGCGCTCGAGCTCGCCGGTGTCACCGCCGAGACCCCGGATCCCATGGGCGGCAGCATCGACAAAGACGCCGACGGCCGGCTCACCGGCATTCTCCGCGGCAGCGCGGCGGCGCTGGTGGAGGACGTGATCCCACCCATGCCCTTCGAGCAGCGGCTGGTGGGCGTTCGCGCCGTGCTCGAGGAAGCACGGGAAGGCGGCGTGACGACGATTCAGGATCTGTCGTCGCCGGAGCAGGTGATGGCCTACCAGCACCTGAAGCGCGAGGGCGAGCTCACCGCCCGAATCATGATCCGGCCGCAGATCTTCGAGGTCGAGCACGTGGCCGCCCTCGGCATCTCCCGGGGCTTCGGCGACAACTGGCTGAAGTTCATCGGCTACAAGGGCTGGGTCGACGGCATCAT
>JBFGHG010000315.1:0-4962 GCA_041578395.1 Acidobacteriota bacterium | reverse complement strand
GCTGGACAACGTGGCGCGCTCGTGGGAGGTGCCGCTGGCCGAACTGACCACCGAGCCCAGCCTGGTGGTGCACGCCGCCAGCAGCCGGCGCATCACCTACGGCGAGGTCGCGGCCTTTGCCGAGGTGCCGGACGAGCTTCCCGCGGTCGCTGAAACCGACCTGAAATCCCCGCGCGATTTCCGGCTCATCGGGCGCTCGGTGCCGCGCCACGACATCCCGGCGAAGACGGATGGAAGTGCCGTGTTCGCGATGGACGTCCAGGTGCCCGGCATGCTCTACGGGATGATCTCGCGCTCGCCCGTGCACAACGGAAGTCCGGCCTCCTACAACGAAGCGGAGGTTCGCGCCCTGCCCGGCGTCGTCCAGACCACGGAGTTGGAGCACGGCATCGGCGTGATCGGAAGGTCGGTGGAGGAAGTGATCCAGGCGCGGGAGGCTCTGAAGATCGAGTGGGCGAAGGGAGCGCAGGCCGAGGGTTTCGACAGCGAGGCGGCCCTGGCCGGGTATTCCGAGCTGGCCGACGGCGAGCGGGTCGAGGTGCGCTCCGTGTCCCGCATCGGCGACCCGCAGGCGGCCCTGGGAAAGGCGGCCAGACGCTATCGGGCCGAATTCCTCAGCGACCACGTCTACCACGCGCAGATGGAGCCCCTCAACGCTGTCGTCTCGGTCAACGCGGCGGGCGACGGGGCCGAGGTCTGGGTGGGCACTCAATCCACCTCCGGGGCACGGGCGGCGGTGGCGGACGCGCTGGGGGTCGCGACCGCGCGCGTGACCCTGCATCCCTGCTACCTGGGCGGCGGCTGGGGGCGCCGCTCGAATTCGGATTACCTGCTGGAGGCCGTTCATCTCTCCAAGGCCGTCAAGCGTCCGGTCAAGCTGATGTGGACCCGTGAAGACGACATCCAGTACGGCCAGTTCCGGCCCATGAACCTGCAGCGCCTGGAAGCCGGCGTCGACGCGCAGGGCCGCCTCATCGCCTGGACGCACTGCGTGGTGGGCGACGGCGGCGGGCTGCTCACCTCGGGGGTCGACATTCCCTTCTACGACATCCCCCACAAGAACATCGACCGCTGCACCGTCAGCCACGGCGTGCGACTCAAGCACTGGCGGGCCGTCGGCCATGGTTTCAACAAGTTCGCCATCGAAGCCTTCGTCGACGAAATCGCGGCGGATCAGAAAGTCGACCCCTGTGCGTTCCGGCGCGCCTTGATGCGCGAGCACCCGCGCGCCCTGGCGGTGCTGAACGCCGTCGCCGAGATGTCCGATTGGGGCGCCGCGGCGCCGCAGGGTCGCGGCCGCGGGATCGCCTTCGCGGAGCGAAGCGGGTCGCTGGCTGCCGGCGTGGCGGAGATCTCGGTGGACGACGGGAAGATCCGCGTGCATCGCTTCTGGTGCGCCGTGGACGGGGGGATCATCGTGCAGCCGGAAAACGCCGAGGCGCAGATCGAAGGCGGCATCGTGGCCGGGTTGAGCAGTGCGCTTCTGGAACGGATCACCATCCAGGACGGCCGGGTGCAGCAGTCGAACTTCCACGAGTACTCGATGCTTCGGATGTCCGAAACGCCGGAGATCGCGGTGCGGTTCATCGAGTCCGAGGAGCGGCCCACCGGGCTCGGCGAGACCGGCCTGCCGGTGACGGGCGGCGCGGTCGCCAACGCCTTTTCAGCCCTCACCGGCAAACGGCTGCGGCACATGCCGTTTTCCCCCGACCGGGTCCGTGCGGTACTGGGGTAGGTGCAGGAGCTCGCCGGCGCGCGCTCGGGCGTAGCCGGCCGATCCTCGGTCACCACCCAGGGTCCCGAGGTCAGTGAGCGCGAGGGCTCGCGGGTTGCCTTCGAGCTTTTCGACCGGGGGGCTGTATTGCTGCCCGCGACGCCCGCCGGATAACAAGTACCTTCAATCCCGGTAGGCCGGACGCCAGGCGATCTCCACTGCCCTGACTCCCTTCACGGTCAACCACGACCGCCCGCCGGTGCCGCAGGGCGTCACCGCCGTTCCCGCGTCCACCACGAGCCTCGAGGTGCTGGGAGCCGGTGAACGGCGCCATCGCCTACCAGGTGCTCAAGCGCGTGGCCGGCGGGATGCAGAAGCGGCTGTTCCCCGGTGTTCCCGGTCGCGAATATCACGACGCGGACAACCCGGATCAGCTGAGCGGCTACACGCACGTCGACTTCGTGTACGGCGGATCGACGACCTCCTACCTGGACAACGGGCAGGCCTTCGGCAGCCGTGCGGGGGTGGGGCTCGAGTCGCTCGACTTCGAGTACGTCGTCCGCTCGCTGGCCGTCAACTCGAACGGGCAGGTCGGCTTCTCGGACCTGAGCGGGACGGCCTCCGTGCCCCTCGAGCTGCGGACGTGACCGACTCCGTCGAGCCCCGGATCACCGGCGCCCCCCACCATCGAGTTCGACGACCCGCTGGCGCGCCTGTTCACGTTCGATGCGGTGACGACCGGCCGCCTGGAAGTTGCGGCCGTGCCGGCCCACGGGAGCCAGCCGCCCGACGGAGAAGCCGATCTCGTGCCGCGTCCGGAGACTTTCCACTTCATCGAAGAGTTCACGGGCATCGTTCCCCTCGGCAGCGTTGGGCTGGAGCTGGTGGAGGGCGTGGATTACGTGAACGTGCCCTTCACGACCAAACCCAGCGCCACGGGAGTGGTGGGAACCCTGACCGCCGACGTGTCGGCCGGGCCGCTACCCGATCTGGACTTCTTCCTCTACGACGATCAGGGCAACGAGCTGGACTCCTCCGGCAACTTCGGCCCCAACGAGGAGGTCGGCGCGCCCGTCCAGGGCAGCCGCACCTACGTGTACCGGGTGCAGGGCCTTGCCAACGGCCCGAGCGCCTTCCGGATCGTGAGCGACCAGCAGGTCGACGATCCCGCCGACGCCGGGACGGGAAGCGCTGGAGGCGCGAGCGGAGGATCCGTCACCAGCTATGTCCTGCGGTTCACGGTGGACCCGATCACCGGCACCGTGACGACGCAGGTGCTCGAGTGAGGCTCGATCCTGGTCTTCACGGAAGCGACGTGGGACGGGCATTCCTGCCCGTCCTTCCGGACACCGGAAGGCCGGCCCGCGGTCAATCCTCCTGGTCGGGGACGCGTACGGTGAGGACGGGGCAGGCGGCGGTGCGGACCACCTTTTCGGCCACCGACCCGAACACCAGGTGCCTCCACCCCGTCAGGCCGTGGGTGGCGATGACGACCAGGTTGGAGCGCTCGCGCTGGGCGATGCGGCCGATCTGGCGGGCGGGGTCGCCGTGCTCGAGGATGGTGCGGACCGCCAGCTCTCCCGCGGGGCAGCTGCGCACCCAGCGTTTCAGACGCTCCTCCGAGTCGCTCTCCAGGCCCTGCTCGAGGACGCCCACGTCGAACCCGTAGTCAGGGTCGGCGGGCAGGGCCGGCACCGGTTCGATCACGTGCAGCACGTCCAGCTCGGCGCCGAAATGCGAGGCGAGATCGAGGGCCGCCTGGTAGGCCGTCAGGGAGGCGCGGCTGAAGTCGGTGGGTGCCAGGATCTTCTTGACCGGGAGGATGGACATCGAACCTACTTCCGGACGCCCGCTCCCTTGATCCGTTGCACTAGGAGGCTTCGGCCGCCGCCGGGGCCTGCCGGGAGCGGTCGAGAAAGCAGGCCTCCAACACCTCTTCTATCGCATCCACGAATACGAAGTCCATCTCCCGGACCACCTCTTCGGGAAGATCCTGCAGGTCTTTGCGGCTGCGCGAGGGAAGAACCACCCGCATCAGCCCCGCCCGCCGCGCGGCCAGAACCTTCTCCTTGATCCCGCCCACCGGCATCACCAGCCCGGTCAGCGTGATCTCGCCGGTCATGGCCGTGTCGCTGCGCCGGGGCCTCCCGCGGACCAGCGAAGCCAGGGCGGCCACCATGGTGATTCCGGCCGAGGGGCCGTCCTTGGGGACCGCGCCGGCCGGCACGTGGATGTGCACACCCGAGCTCTTCAGTACCTGCGGGTCCGTCTGCCAGGTCTTGCAGTGCGACCAGACGTAGCTCAGGGCGGTGCGGGCCGACTCCTGCATCACGTCGCCCAGCTGCCCCGTCATGGTCAGGTCCTTGCCCTCGGGGAGCAGCGCGGCCTCCACGTAGAGCACCTCCCCGCCCGACTGCGTCCAGGCCAGCCCCGGCGCGACCCCCGCCGGCAGGCTGCGGCGCGCCTCCTCCTCGAAGAAAGGCTCGGGGCCGAGCAGATCCGGCAGGTGATCGGGCTGAATCCGGAAGGGGTCTTCGCGCCCTTCCGCGAACTCCAGCGCCACCTTGCGGGCCAGCCGGGCAATGGTCCGCTCCAGCTGGCGTACGCCCGCCTCCCGCGTGTAGCGGGAAATGACCAGGTCGAGCACCTCGTCCGGGATCTCACAGGTCTCCTCGTTCAGGCCCGCCTGCTCGAGCTGCCGCGGCACCAGGTATCGCTTGGCGATCTGCAGCTTCTCCTCGTTGCTGTAGCCGGACAGGTGCAGCACCTCCATGCGGTCGCGCAGCGGACCGGGGATCGTCTCCAGGGTGTTGGCGGTGGTGATGAAGAACACCTTGGAGAGGTCGAAGGGCAGGTCCAGGTAGTTGTCCCGGAACTCCTTGTTCTGCTCCGGGTCCAGGATCTCCAGCAGCGCGAAAGCAGGATCTCCGCGAAAGTCCCGCCCCAGCTTGTCCACCTCGTCCAGCATCAGGACCGGGTTCTTCACCCCCGCCCGCCGGATGGCCTGGATGATCCGGCCCGGCATGGCGCCGATGTAGGTGCGGCGGTGCCCGCGCAGCTCGGCCTCGTCGTGCATTCCGCCCAGGCTCATGCGCTGGAACTCCCGCTTGAGGGCGCGGGCGATCGACTGGCCCAGCGAGGTCTTCCCCACGCCGGGAGCGCCCACGAAGCAGAGGATCGGGGCCTTGGCGCCCGGGTTGAGCTTGAGCACCCCCAGGTGCTCGATGATCCGCTGCTTGATCTCCTTC
>JBFGHG010000314.1:0-4978 GCA_041578395.1 Acidobacteriota bacterium | reverse complement strand
TCCACCGCTACCCGGGGGAGTACATTCTGCTGGTGGAAGGCTCCGTTCCGATGAAGGACGACGGAGTCTACTGCACCATCGGCGGCCGCTCGGCGGAACAGATCCTGCGGCAGGCGGCGGCGGACGCAGCCGCCATCATCGCCTGGGGAAGCTGCGCCTCCAACGGCTGCATTCAGGCCGCCAGCCCGAATCCGACCAACGCCACTCCTATCCATCAGATTCTCAGAAAGCCCGTGATCAAGGTCCCGGGATGCCCCCCGATCGCGGACGTCATGACCGGTGTCGTCACCCACATCCTGGTCTTCGGGCGTTTGCCGGAGCTGGACAACCAGGGCCGCCCGCGGGAGTTCTATTCCCGCCGCGTGCACGACACCTGCTACCGGCGTCCCTACTACGACGCCGGCCTCTTCGTGGAGTCGTGGGACGACGAGCACGCCCGCAAAGGGTACTGCCTGTACAAGATGGGGTGCCGGGGCCCGGTGACCTACAACGCCTGTTCGGTCATGCGCTGGAACGAAGGCACCAGCTATCCCATACAGGCCGGACACGGCTGCATCGGCTGCAGCGAGAGCAATTTCTGGGACAACGGCCCCTTCTACCAGCACCTCGCCTCGTTCCCGGGCTTCGGGATCGAGAGCACCGCCGACACGGTCGGCACGGTGCTGGGCGTGGGCACCGCCGCCGGAATCGCCGCTCACGCGATCGCCACTCAGATCCGCAAACGCCGGGAAGTCCGGCGGCGGGTGGAGTCCGCCGTTCAGGCCAGCGATGGGCACCCGGAGGCCCCGGCCCCTGAAGCCCGCGGCAAACAGGAAGGAGGGGAGGACTGATGGCACGCATCGTCGTCGATCCCATCACCCGCATCGAAGGACATCTGAGAATCGAGGCGGTGGTCGAGAACAACGTCGTCCGAGACGCCTTCAGCTCGGGCACCATGGTGCGGGGATTCGAAAAGATCCTCAAGGGCCGGGACCCGCGCGACGCCTGGGCCTTCACGGAACGCGCCTGCGGCGTCTGCACGACGGTGCACGCTCTGGCAAGCGTCCGGGCCGTCGAGGACGCCCTGGGCATCTCCGTTCCCCGCAACGCCGAGCTGATCCGGAACCTGATGTTCTGCGCTCAGATGGTCCAGGACCACGTCGTCCACTTCTACCATCTGCACGCCCTGGATTGGGTCGACGTGGTCAGCGCCCTCTCGGCAGACCCGGCGGCGACCTCCCGGCTCGCCGAATCGATTTCCAACTGGCCCAAGAGTTCCTCCCGCTTTTTCGCCGACGTACAGAACCGCGTCCGTACCTTCGTGGAGAGCGGCCAGCTGGGTATTTTCGCCAACGGATACTGGGGACATCCGGCGTACAAGCTGCCGCCGGAGGCCAACCTTCTGGCGGTGACCCACTACCTGGAAGCGCTCGAATGGCAGAAGGAACTGGTCAAGATCCATGCCGTATTCGGGGGCAAGAACCCTCACCCCAACTATCTGGTCGGCGGTGCGCCCTGCTCCATCAACCTGGAGGAGGTCAACGCCATCAACACCGAGCGGCTCAACCTGGTCGGCCGGCTGATCCGGGACGCCATCGTCTTCGTGGAGCAGGTCTACCTGCCCGATCTGCTGGCCATCGCCGGCTTCTACAAGGAATGGGCCGGCTACGGCGGCGGCCTGAAGAACTACCTGGTCTACGGCGACCTGCCGACCCGGGGGTTCAACGAGCCCGAGTCCTTCAAGTTCCCGCGCGGCGTCATCCTGGACCGCAACCTGTCCGAGGTGCACGAGGTGAGCGGCCGCGACAAGCAGGAGATCCAGGAATACATCGCTCATTCCTGGTACTCCTACTCGCAGGGCGACGACGCCGGGCTGCATCCCTGGGACGGAGAGACGGAGTTCGACTACACCGGTCCCAAGCCTCCCTACGAGCACTTGAACGTGGAAGGGAAGTACTCCTGGCTCAAGACGCCGCGCTGGCGCAACCGGCCCATGGAGGTGGGTCCGCTGGCCCGGCTGCTGGTGGCGTACGCCAGCGGGCGGACGGACGTGCAGGAGGTGGTCGACGAAGCCCTGGGACGTCTCGAGGTTCCGCTGACCGCTCTCTTCTCGACCTTGGGCCGGACCGCCGCCCGGGGTCTCGAGACTCGCCTGGCCGTCCACTGGATGAAGGAGTTCTACGACGAGCTGATCGCGCGGGTCCGCGGCGGCAACCTGAGCACTTTCAACCGGGACCGTTGGGACCCGTCCACCTGGCCCGCGGAGGCAGAGGGCGTGGGGCTCAGCGAGGCCCCGCGAGGGGCGCTGGCCCATTGGATCCGGATCCGGGACCGCAAGATCGACAACTACCAGCTGGTCGTGCCCAGTACCTGGAACGCCTCTCCCCGGGATCCCGAGGGGCAGCGGTCCGCCTACGAGGAGTCGCTGATCGACACGCCGCTGGCCGACCCCGACCAGCCGCTGGAGATCCTGCGCACGATCCACTCGTTCGATCCGTGCATCGCCTGCGCCGTCCACCTCTACGATCCGGACGGCAAACCGGTGCATCGGGTCAGCTTCTACTGAGAGGGCCTCGCCATGAACTCGACTCGCGCCGTCCGCTTCCAACGGGTCTACGTCTGGGAGCTGCCGGTCCGCGTCTACCACTGGGTCAACGCCGCCTGCATCGCCGCACTGGTCGGTACCGGATACCTGATCGGGCATCCGGTGACGCTGGGGCTGAGCAACGAGGCGTATCAGCAGTACTGGTTCGGGACCGTCCGGTTCATCCATTTCACGGCCGCGTTCGTGTTCTTCTTCAACACCGTGATCCGCCTCTACTGGGCATTCGCGGGCAACTCCTTCGCCCGCTGGAGACAGTTCCTTCCCACTACCCGGGAGCGCTGGGGAGAGGTTGTGAAGGTGATCGCGTCGGACGTGATCCAGATCCGCGAGGCAGGCCGGATCTCCCTCGGGCACAACGCTCTGGCCGGAGTGAGTTATTTCCTGTTCTTTTTGGCGTTTCTGTTCCAGTCCTTCACCGGGTTCGCCCTGTACTCCAGCATGAGCGAAGCGATGCTCCCCGGTCTGTTCGCCTGGGTGGTGCCCCTGATGGGAGGCGACATGGCCGTCCGGCAGTGGCATCACCTCATGATCTGGCTGTTCGTGGCCTTCACCATGGTCCACGTCTACCTCGTCTTCTACCATGACTACGTGGAGGGGAGGGGAACGGCATCCTCCATCGTGGGGGGCTGGAAGTTCGAAAGAGAGGAGTACCTCCGTGAGGGCGCCGATCCTGATCCTGGGGATCGGGAACGTGCTGATGGGTGACGAGGGCATCGGCGTCCACGTGATCCGGCATTTGGAGAACCTCGAGCTTCCGCCGGAAGTCGAATGCCTGGACGGCGGAACGGGGGGGCTGCATCTGCTGGGGCCGCTCGAGGGGCGCCGCCTGATCATCCTGATCGACGCCACCGTCGATGGCCGCCCGCCGGCCACGGTCACCCGCCTCCGTCCCCGCTTTTCCCGCGACTATCCGCCGGCGCTGACCGCCCACGACATCGGGCTCAAGGACCTGCTGGACACCTTTCACCTGCTGGAGACGGTGCCCTCCGTACACCTGTTCGCCATCTCCATCGAACCGCTGGGCGACCTGGAGACCCGGCTCACTCCTGCGCTGGAAGCGGCGGTGCCTTCGCTGGCCGGCGAGGTGTTGCAGGCGGCGCTGAAAGCCGCCTCGGAAGCGGGCACAGTCCCTTCCCGGTCTTCGAGACTCCGGCCCTGAAACAGGGACCGCGATCCCTCCGGATACTCTCGAGCGGATTTCGAATGCATCGCGTTCAAAGCCCGTGGACCCGGCGGAACTCCCGGGGGTCGTGGCAAGCCCTCTCGAGGCGCGGATGACCTCAGCGTCCTGGAGGTGAAACCCGTTGGAAGGGGGTCCGCGGTGCCGGCCGGGCGCCCTCTCCCCTTTGATGGGGGCCGGGGTGAGGGTTACCGGCTCGGGATCGAAGAAACTCAGGGTGCTATACTTCCCGAGTCCCGCCAACCAGGAGCTGTCACCATGGACCGAACCAGCGAGCAGGAGTTCCCCCTGAAAGCCCTCGACGTCCCCCTGGACCGGGACGTCTTTCTGCGCAACCTGATCCGGGAGCTGTCGGGCACCCTCCAGGACGTCGTCGGCCTCGAAGAAGCCGCGGGCTTCATCAGCGTCGTCGGCCAGAATATCGGCCGGCAGATCGATGGTGGCTACCGTGCGGCTCTGGGAGTCGAGAGGCTCTCGCCGCAACAGGCGGCGCAGGTGATGGTCGACCTCAAGCGGCGTATCGGGGGAGATTTCCGCATCATCGAGGAGAGCGACGAGAAGATCGTCCTCGGCAACCGGGCCTGCCCCTTCGGGGACAAGGTCATCGGCCGCCCGGCGATGTGCATGATGACCTCCAACGTCTTCGGTTCCATCGCCGCCGACAACCTGGGCTACGCCAAGGTGGAGCTCCAGGAGACGATCGCCAAGGGCCACCAGGGCTGCCGAGTGGTGGTCTACCTGAAGCCCACGGCGGAGGCCGAGGCGGCGAGCGGCCGAGAGTACTTCAAGGGAGCGCAACGGGATTGAGGCCGGAAGAGTTCCGAAAACTCGCCGACCCACTGCCGGAACCCACCTTGCTGGTCGACGACCGCGGAACCATCACGGCGGCCAACCTCGAGGCGGAAGAGTTGCTCGGCTTCCGCCGGGGGCGCCTGGCCGGCGTCGGCCTCACCCAGCTGGTCGCCGACAGTGCGGAGAAGGTCCGAGCGTATCTCGATTCCTGCTCCCGCAGCCGTTCGCTGGTGATCGGCGCTTTGACCCTGCGCGTCCAGGGCAGAGAGCCTTTCTCCTGCCGCGCCAGTGGAGCGGTGGTGGAGCCCTGGACCGACGATGCGCCGGCCCTGCTGCTCCTGCGCTTCCAGCCGAGGCAGTCCACCGCCAGCCGCTTCCTGCTGCTCAATCAGAAGATCGAGGAGCTCGCCCGGGAGGTCCGG
>JBFGHG010000313.1:0-4990 GCA_041578395.1 Acidobacteriota bacterium | reverse complement strand
CAGCTCCAGCTGCTCCAGCACCTGGCGGACCTCGTGGGCGAAGCGGCACACCTGGGCGAAGGGGATCTCGGGGTCGGGGTCCAGGTCGATGATCACGTGATCCGGGTTTTCGAGGGTGTCCACCCGGCTGCTCCAGGGGTGCAGCGGGATGCAGGCCAGATTGGCCAGGTAGACCAGCGTGTCGCGCGTGTCGCAGACCACGTAGCGGTTCGGTTTCTCCTTGTCTCTGGAGTCCGATGCGATGGTCTGAAGGCGGATCCACTCCGGGAAGAAGTCGGGCGCGTCCTTCTGGTAGAAACTCTTGCCGTTCCAGCCGTCCGGGTACCGCTCCAGGTTCATGGGCCGGTCGCGCAGGTAGGGCAGGATCACCGGAGCGATGCGGTGATAGTAGGCCACCAGGTCGCGCTTGAGGTAGCCCTCTTCCTTCCAGAAGACCTTGTCCAGGTTGGAGAGGAAGGGATAGCCGGCCAGCTCGTCCCGGTCGGGCTCTTCCTCGGCCGGCTCGTCCGCGGCCCCGGGCAGGCGGCAGTCGCGGGGCTCGACGTCGCTGCGCAGGCCCTGAAAGGAAGGAGCCCGCAGGATCTGCCCGTGGGTCCACTCGTTGAATGCGACGCGGCAGACCAGCTCCGGCTCGACCCAGTGGGAGTGTTGCACCTCCTTGGGAGTGGAGACGAAGGGGGGCTCGTCTCTGGCCCGAGGCTCCAGCTCGGCGTGGATCTCCTCGAGCAGCCGGGCGTCGAACCCCGTCCCCACGCGGCCCACGAAGACCAGCCGGTCCTGATCGTCGTACATCCCCAGCAGCAGCGCGCCGAAGTGCCGGCGCGAGCCGGAGGGCGGAGTGTAGCCGCCGATGACGAAGTCGTCGTCGCGCGTGCACTTCACCTTGAGCCAGTGAGGGCTCCGTTTGCTGAGGTAGGTGCTGGAGGAGTCCTTGGCTACGATCCCCTCCAGCCCCTGCTCGCAAGCCAGGCGGTGAAACTCTTCGCCGGCCCCGGTGATGGTGTCCACCTTGCGCAGCAGGTGGCTGGTGGGCAGCAGCGCCTCGAGCACCTGCTGCCGCTCCTTCCAGGTCGCGCCCCGCAGGTCGTAGCCGTCACAGGCCAGCAGGTCGAAGATCAGGTAGACGGCGGGGATCTCGCCCACGGCCTTGCGGATGGCGGCCTGGTTGCGCAGGTTGATGCGCCCCTGCAGCAGCTGGAAGCTGGAGCGCCCCGACTCCTCGAAGGCGGCGATCTCGCCGTCCAGCAGGAACTCGTTGGCCGGCACCGACTCCAGCTCTGAAACCAGCTCCGGGAATTGGGCGGCCAGGGGATTCAGGTTGCGGGAGTAGATGCGGGTTTCGCCGTTTTTTTTTCCGCCAGGACGCGGATGCCGTCGTACTTCAGCTGGAACACCCAGCGGGGTCCGCGGGGGACTTCGGAGACCAGGGTGGCCAGCATGGGACGGACCGGTTCGGTGATCTCGGCCCGGGGCAGGTGCATCTCTTCCAGCAGCCGGTGGACGCGGCTGTGCCAGGTGCCGGAGGTTTCGCCGGTCACCTCCTCGACCCGCAGGCCCGAGAGGACCGACTCGGGGCGATCCTCCAGGATGTCGCGGCCGCCCTCGGCAAACTCGTCCTGCTTCTTGAAGAGGAGCCAGTCCTTCTCGTCGCGGGTCCTGACCAGCAGCCAGGTGCCGCGCAGCTTCTGACCGTGCAGCTGCAGGTGAAGCCCCCCCTTGTGGTACTCCGCGACGGGGTTTTTCCCGCCCGGGCACTCGTAGGTGCCGTGGTCCCAGACGATCACCCGTCCGGCGCCGTACTCCCCCTCGGGGATGACCCCCTCGAAGTCGATGTAGTCCAACGGATGGTCTTCGACGTGGACCGCCAGCCGTTTCTCCTCCGGGTCGAGCGAGGGCCCGCGGGGGACCGCCCAGGAGCGCAGCACCCCTTCCATTTCCAGGCGCAGGTCGTAGTGCAGGCGCCGGGCGGCGTGCTTCTGCACCACGAACCGATTGCCGGCCGAGCCCGCCTCGCGCTGGCCGGCTGGCTCGGGCGTCTTTTCGAAGTCGCGCTTCTGCCGGTAGGCTTCCAGGTTGTCTTCGGCCATGGGGGTCCCAGAGTCCACGCCCCGGCGGGCGATGTCAAGCCCCCGGGGCACGGGCATCCCTGCCCGTGATTCCGGACCAAGACGATCACGCTTGGCGCGGCCCGTGCAGCCGGCGCAGGACCGCCCAGCCGGCCACCACCGCGACCATCGCCCCGAGGGCATTCCAGAGCAGGTCCGCGACATCCGGATGCCGCAGCGGGACGAACCACTGGTGCAGTTCGTCGCTGACTCCGTACAGCACGCTCCAAGCCCAGGCCCGGACGAACGCCTCCCGGCCCGGCCAGCGCCGCAGCAGGTCGCTGTACCCCCAGACCAGACAGGAGGCCAGTCCGAAGTACGCCAGCAGGTGTCCGGAGAAGGAAGGAAGCAGCTGCGCGCCGGGCGGGCTGCTCTGATGGGAGAGCCAGAAGATGGCGGCGGCGCAGGCCAGCGCCGGGATCCAGCGCAGGGCGAGCAGGGCCCAGTCCCGGCCTGAACGCTCGAGCGGGGTGCGAGTCCGGTTCACCCGGCTACCAGGGGAGCGCCGACATCAGCCAGCTTCCCACCAGCGAGCCCACCACCATGTACAGGATCATGGTCAGGAAATAGCGGGCCCGCTCCCGGGCGGTGTCCTTGCTGATCAGCGTGAAGACCACGGCAATCGCCAGCGAGAGGACGATCAGCATCACGAAGTGGTTCACGACTTCCTCCCCCGGGCGATGTCGAAGGCGTCGACGATCAGCAGCATGTTGAGCAGTCCGGCAGTGTACAGGAAGGTGTTGCCGTATTCGTAGCCGTAGGAGGTGATGTCACCGGCGCCCAACCCGGCCGTTCTTCCCAGCAGGTACAGCGCTCCGGTGGCGGCTCCCGCCACGAATTTGAGGATCCCGAAGAATCCCCGCTCCAGGCTGAAGAGCCGTCCCTCGAGCTGCAGTCCCAGCACGAACAGGAAGGCGATCACGGCCAGGAAAACGAGTCCCCGTTTCCAGGCCTGCAGGTAAATGTGCCCCCCGCCCGGGACCAACCAGGCCAGCAGACAGGCGGCGATCGTTCGCATCGACATTCAGTGGTTCAATATATGAATTCGAGCGGGGGCAGTTCAAGCGGGGCGAAGCCGGCGGAGGTTGCGCCAGGCAGACCTGGCGGCCGTGGTCGGCGGCGGGCTCGGCTGCGGCCGGCGACCCTTTTTGGGCGTCCATGGGCGATTCTTCTCCTCGAGGTTTCCCCACGAAGTCGATCAGGAAATAATGCACGGGAACGGTCCACTCACCGGAGGGAGCGCTCAGCATCATGAACCTTGGAGCGATCGCCTATTTTTCGATGGAAATTGCCTTGGAAGACGGCATGCCGACGTACAGCGGCGGTCTGGGCGTGCTCGCCGGGGACACGATACGCTCCGCGGCCGACCTCAGCGTTCCCCTTGCGGCCGTGACCCTGCTGCATCGGAAGGGCTACTTTCGCCAACGGCTCGACGCCCAGGGCAGGCAGACCGAGGAGCGCGTGGATTGGGTCCTCGAAGACTTCCTCGAGGAGACGCCGGCCACGGTCTCGGTGTTGATCGAGGGACGGCAGGTCCGGCTTCGGGCCTGGAAATACCGGGTAACCGGAGTGAGCGGCTACCAGGTCCCCGTCTACTTCCTGGACGCCGATCTGCCCGGCAACTCCGCGGCGGACCGGACGCTCACCCATTTCCTCTACGGAGGGGACCAGTACTACCGGCTGTGCCAGGAAGTGATCCTGGGAATCGGCGGAGTGAGAATGCTGCGCGCTCTGGGGTATCGAAGCGTGCGCCGCTTTCATCTGAACGAGGGGCACGCCAGTCTCCTCACGCTGGAGCTGCTGGAAGAGGCGGCCCAGGCCGCCGGCCGCAGCCGGGTGAGCCGCGAAGACATCCAGAAGGTCCGGGCGCAGTGCGTCTTCACGACCCACACGCCTGTCCCGGCCGGTCACGATCAGTTTCCCCTGGAGTTGGTGACCCGGGTCCTGGCTCATCGCGCGGAGGACTTCATCGATCTGCAGGACGTGTTCTGCGTCGATGTCTTCAGCCGCGTGATGGGAGGTGCGCGCGGCTCGTTCGATCTGGAGGGGAGCCCGCCCGCAGGGCAGCTGCTGAACATGACCTACCTGGCTCTCAACCTCAGCAGCTACGTCAACGGGGTGGCGAAGAAACACGGGGAGGTGTCCCGGCTGATGTTCGCCGGATACGCAGTGGACGCCATCACCAATGGAGTTCACGCGGCGACCTGGACGTCGCAGCCGTTTCAGGAGCTGTTCGACTGCTACGTGCCGGACTGGCGGCAGGACAACTACGCCCTCCGGTATGCGCTGAGCATCTCCCGCGACGAGGTGTGGGAGGCTCACATGCGCGCCAAGCGGTCCCTGCTGGCCTACGTCCACCGCGAGGCTGGTGTGGAAATGGACGAAGATCTCCTCACACTCGGGTTCGCTCGGCGGGCCGCCGCTTACAAGCGGGCCGATCTGCTCTTCACGGACGTGACGCGATTGAAGAGCATCGCCGCCCGCTCGGGAGGCCTGCAGGTGCTGTACGCGGGAAAGGCACACCCTCGGGACCAGGGCGGCAAGGAGGTGATCCAGCGGGTGTGCCGGGCCGGGGCGGCGCTCGGACGGGAAGTGCAGGTGGTCTATCTGGAGGATTACGACATCGAGCTGGGCCGCCTGATGACGTCGGGGGTCGACGTGTGGCTGAACACCCCCCAGCCTCCCAACGAAGCGTCCGGCACGAGCGGGATGAAAGCCGCCCTGAACGGAGTGCCGAGCCTGAGTATTCTCGACGGATGGTGGATCGAGGGGCACATCCCCGGGATCACTGGATGGGCCATTGGCCGGAAACCGCGAAGCCCCCGGCCGGCCCCGGACGGGGCCCAGGACGCCGCCTCGCTCTACCGCCGCCTGGAGGAGGTGAT
>JBFGHG010000312.1:0-5003 GCA_041578395.1 Acidobacteriota bacterium | reverse complement strand
GATCCGGCCCTGGTGGGTGACCAGGCAGCCCTTCACGATTTCGTCTTCCAGGTCCAGGACGAAAGCCTTCTCTTCCTCGTCCCAGAACTCCAGCACCAGCGCGATCAGGTTGTTGGAGAGCAGCTGGCTGGCGTGCTTGCAGACGCGGCCCGGCAGGTGAGTGACGCCGACCACCCGCACGCCGTCGATTTCGACGGTCTCCCCGGCCCGGCTGCCCTCGACGTTGCCGCCCGTCTCCACGGCCAGATCGACCACCACGCTGCCGGGCTTCATGGCGGCCAGCATGGGCCGCGTCACGATGCGGGGCGCGGGGCGTCCGAAGACCTGGGCCGTGGTGATCACCACGTCGGCGCCGGCGCAGTGCCGTTTCATCCCCTCCCGCTGGCGCTCGAGCTGCTCTTCGGTCAGTGCCTTCGCGTAGCCCTGGCTGGTCTCACCCGCCTCCCCCACGTCGATCTTCACGAAGCGGGCTCCCAGCGAGCGGACCTGTTCTTCGACCACCGGGCGCGTGTCGTAGGCCTCCACCACCGCCCCCAGCCGCTTGGCGGTGGCGATGGCCTGCAGCCCGGCCACTCCGGCGCCGATCACGAACACCCGGGAGGGTGCGATGGTGCCGGCCGGAGTCGTCATCATGGGGAAGATCTGGTCGAGCCGGTCGGCGGCCAGCAGCACCGCCACGTAGCCCGCCAGGTTGCTCTGCGAGCTGAGGGCGTCCATCTTCTGGGCGCGGGTGGTGCGCGGCACCATTTCCAGGCTCAGCGCGCTCACGCCGGCGCGGCGCAGCGCCTCGAGCAGTTCGGTCTCCCGGAAGGGGTCCAGGAAACTGACGTGGATGGTTCCCTCCCGCAGCAGGGCCACCTCCTCGGCCGGTGGTTTGCCGACCCGCAGCACCAGGCCCGACTGCCCCAGCAGCTGTTCGCGCCCCTCCTCGAGCTGTGCCCCGGCCTCCCTGTACTCCTCGTCGGGATGGCCGCAGCGCTCGCCCAACCCCGCCTCGACCCGCACCTCGGCGCCTTTGTCGGCCAGCTTCTTCACGCCTTCCGGCGTCACCGCCACGCGGCGTTCGAGGGGGTCTGCTTCCTTGGGAACGGAGATTCTCATGGGTGATTCGTGATGAGTGATTCGTGTTTCAGCGTTCGCGGTAGGACTCCGCGTAGAGGCGTTTCAAAGGGTTCAGGCAGTAGTGTTCCACCAGGTCCCGGAAGACCGCGCGGTGCTGGACCAGCAGGTCTTCGTGGCGGGGGTTGACGGGGAACAGCAGCCGTACGACGTCGGCACGGTCCTTGCGGCTGTCCAGCAGCACCGACTCACCCATCAGCGGCTCGAAGGGCATCAGGTCGCCGTGGGTGAACCGGTCGAAGGGCGCTTCGGTCCAGGGTTTGTCGTTGCGGCTGCGCCAGTAGTAGCTGCGAAGCTTCTCCACGAAGGCGTCGTAGTCGAAGCCGTCCGACTTGTTGTTGACGGACGACTCCACGTACAGCAGGTCGCCCTCCAGGCGGGCTCCCAGGGCGTAGGTGACGTCCAGCTCGCCGGCCCGAGCGAACTTGATGCGGTAGACGCCGGGCTCTTCGAAGTACTTGATCTCCGGCTCGACGCCCAGCTGGCGGCTTTCCTCCACCGTCACGTAGTTGGTCTTGACCCTCTCGAACCAGGACTGGATCGTCTCTTTCGCAATTTCGTCCAGGAGGGCCAGGCTCCTCGATCGATCCGACATAACAAGAGCCGTATTCTCTGGTTTTTTGCCTCGAAAGTAAACCTCGGCCAGTGGCACGGGCTCCTTGCCCGCCCTCCCGGAGAGCCGACTCAGGACGGGCCGCTCACGCTCACGAGGACCGGCCCCAATCTGCTACAGTGACGGGGATGATTCGGTTTCTCATGGCCCTGAGCTGCACGGCTTCGCTCGCCTTCGGGCAAGGGGACCCGATCCGGGTCGAGGTGGAGGCCGTCAACGTGCTGGTCACGGTGACCGACAAGAACGGGCGCTTCGTGACCGATTTGACCCGCGATCGGTTCAAGGTCTTCGAGGACGGCCAGCAGCAGGAGGTCACCAACTTCAGCCACCAGAGCGACCTGCCGCTGCACATCGGACTGCTGATCGACACCAGCGCCTCCGTGCGTCCCAAGCTCGACTTCGAAAAGCGGGCCGCCACGCAGTTCGTGCGCTCGGTGATGACCCCGCGCGACCAGACCCTGCTGGCCGAATTCGACAGCGCCGTCAACCTGATCAGCGATTTCACCAGCCGCCCTTCCGCCATCGCGCGCCAGATCCAAGCCCTGCGGGCGGGCGGCGGGACCGCCCTGCTGGACGCCCTGTACAAGGTGACGCGCGACAAGATGACCGCGCCGGGCGTCCGCAAGACGATCGTCGTGCTCTCCGATGGCGCCGATCTGGACAGCAAGCGGACGCTGGGCGAGACCCTGCGCATCCTGCAGACCTCGGGCGTGACCGTCTACGCCATCGGCACCAACCGCTTCGGGGCCAGCGGCGACAAGAAAGGGGAGAAGGCCCTGATCCAGGTGGCCGAGGAGACGGGAGGCCGCGCGTTCTTCCCCTATTCCGAACAGCTCTTCAGCGAAGCCTTCGACCAGATCAACCGCGAGTTGCGGAGCCAGTACAGCCTCACCTACGTCCCCTCGGGCCGGGCCGCCGCCGGCGAGTTCCGCAAGTTGAGAGTGAAGGTGGAAAAAGGCGGCAACCTGCAGCTCCGCTACCGCCGCGGCTACTACGCCAAGACATCGTAGCTCTTCCAGCTCAGAACACGATCTTGATCGCGAAGGGGGACTCTCGCAGGCGAGAGGGGCCTTGGGCGGTCTCGATCAGGGTGTCCAGGCGCAGGGGACGCCAGGCGGCGATCAGCCGGGCGGTGGGGAGTCGCTTTGAGACCTTCAATCTCAGTTCGGTTCCCAGCGAAGCCCGCAGCACCCCGTCGGTGTCCGCCAGGATGCGGCCGGGCTGCAGGGCGCTGGAGGCGCGCACCGCGCCGAGATCGAAGAAGGGCACCAGCGACGCCCGATCGGCGACCGGGAGCTGGTAATCGGTGCTGAACGACCAGAGGGTGTCCCCTCCCACCGGCGACAGCGTCGCGTCGGGCAGCTCGGCCCAGGGCCCGGCCGTCAGCGCAAAGGTCCGCAGTTCCCCCGAATCCCGGAAGAGCCGATCGAAGAGGGGCTCGGCGCGGCCGAAGAAGTGGCCGTAGGCGAAGTGGAAGCGGAAATCGGCCGTGCGCACGTCCAGGCGGCCGGGATCCCGCTGGCGCCCCAGGACCACGTCGGTCCGGAAGCTGCCGAATCGATCCGGCGAATCGGACAGGGACAACCGTTCTCCCAGGCGCAGCAGCCAGTCCTGGTTTCCGTCCTCCAGCCGGTACTCCCACTGCGGGAAGACGGTCACCCGCCGGCCCGCGATGGGCGCCCGCACGCGCTCGAACGAGTAGGAGACGAGTGCCTGCTGCCGGCCGGTGACCCGGTAGCTGCCGCCCCCCTCGAAGCCCCACGAGTCCCGCTCCAGCAGCCGCTGCAGAGGCTGCTCCACGCCCGGGAGGCGAAAGGACGTGTTGCGGCGGAAGAAACGCAACGCCAGAGCGGCCGGGATCTGGGTCCCCAGCAGATAGCGCGAGGCGAGGCCCACGGCCGCCTCGGAGCTGTGCGAGCCGACGTTCAGGTCCAGCCCCATCTTCTCGCCCAGGCCCAGCAGGTTGAAGACCGTGTAGGCCAGCGACGCCTCCACGCCCCCCAGGCCGTCCGGCCCCAGCGAGAACTCCACCTTGCGCGGGTCGCGCTCCTCGAGCTCGATGTTGATGTCGACCGTCTCCCGGTCCCGCAGCGCCAGCTCCACGTGGCTGCGGTCGAGGCTGCGGAGAGCGCCGGTCGCCAGCAACCGGCTCAGACTGGCTTCCAGCAGACGCGGGTCCAGCAGGCGGCCTTCCTCGATCAGCAGTTCGCGCCGGTAAAACGGGTCGGGAAAGCGTTGGTGACCTCGGAACTCGATGCGCCCGATCTCGAGCGGCGGCAGCAGGCTGGCGTGGACCCGCAGATCCACCCGGTTCGACTCGGACTGGAAGGACTCGGCCACCTGCAGGTCCTGGAGCAGCCGGCCCTGCTCGAAGAAGCAGCGCTGCAGCTGGTTGCGAAGCTCGAGAAGCCGGGACACGGAATAGACCTCGTTCCGCTCCGGGTAAGCGACATCGGCGCAGTCGGGATGGGGCGGCACCGCGCCGAACCGATACTGGGCTCCCTCCTCGAGAGGCACCGTGAGCCGCACCCGCTGGCGCCGGACCCGCCGGAAAGGGAGGGGGAAATGGTCCCGCTCGGTCCTCTCCACGACCTCCACGCGCGGCGTCTCCAGATCCACCTCCGGGTAGCCCGCATCCCGGTAGGCGTGCCGGATTCGGTCCAGACCCGCTTCCAGCCGGTCGAAGTCGAGCCGCCCGCTGGCCCCCAGCAGTCCGCGCAGCCGGGGAGCGGGCAGCGCCCGGTTGCCTTCGAACAGGACGGGCCCCAGCCGGGCGCGAGGTCCCTCGTTCACCCGCAGCGACCACCCCGCCCCGACACCCTGCTCGTCCACGCGGGCCAGCGGATACCCCTTTCGCTGGTAGAAAATACGAATCAGCCGCCGGACGCGCTCGAGCTGGGAGGCGTCGCCCGCGGACAACTCCTCGAGCGAGACCTGTTTCGTTTCGAGGTAGCGGGTCAGCTGCCGGGTGGAGATGCTCCGGTTGCCGGTGATGGGCAGCTGCGGGCCCGAGCCGGAGTCGACCGCCGCCAGGCTCGGCGTCGCCATGATTGCCAGCAGTGCGAGGCGGGCGCCCCGTGGACTTCCTCCCATCGACTTTACAGACTGCCCCAAAAGGCGCAAAGTTCAGGAGCCATGGAAGCGGCCCGCCGACCCCGTGTCAAGATCTGCTGTATCGGCACGCTGGAAGAAGCCCGCCAGGCGGTGTCCCAGGGGGCGTCCGCACTGGGGCTGGTCTCGCAAATGCCCAGCGGACCGGGCGTCGTCTCCG
>JBFGHG010000311.1:0-5037 GCA_041578395.1 Acidobacteriota bacterium | reverse complement strand
CGCTGGCGGCCACGACCCGCTGCGGATCGGAGGGGGCCACGGCGATGGCGCTGATCCGGGCAGTCCCCGTCAGCTCGGGACTGGCTCGCGTCCAGGAAGAGGCCCCATCGTCGGTCCGCCACATCGTGCGGCCTCCGATCCAGAGCCGCTCCGGTTCGGAGGGGTCCATCGTGAAGGGGACGATGAACAGGAAGTTGTTGCGCGGCTCGTCGATCCCCTCCACGGCGGACTCGAAGCTCTGGCCGCCGTCGGTCGACTTGACCAGCGCCAGTCCCTGCGACTCGGCGTAGACGATGGCCGGGTCGAGCGGGTTCACCGCCACGTATCCCCCGTCGCCGCCCCAGATCCGATTCCAGCCGTCGATGCCCGCGTCGTCACGCCCCAGCAGCGTCCCATTGTCCTGCGTGCCGCCCAGGTAGGCGGAGCCGCCGGGGAAGGGCGCCCCGTGGTAGAACTGCGTGATCCCCAGGTTGTGGTTGAGCGGAGTCCAGCGGACGCTGCTGCTGCCGGGATCGCACACGGCGGTCGGACCCGTGGGCCGCGCAGCCCGGGCGTTGTCGCTGCGCCAGACGCCCCCGTCGCCGGCCACGAAGAGGGTCTGATTGCCGCCGCCGTCGTAGCCGGGGTGAAAGCGGATCGCGTGCTGATCGGCGTGCGCCGACGGGGGGGAGGAGAACCAGTAGCTGACCGGGCCCCAATTGACCCCGCCGTCGTCGGAGCGGAACAGGTCCACGCCGCCCGCCCAGACGACCTCCGGGTCGAGCGGGTCCACGGCGATCACATTGGTGTACCAGCCCAGGTTGGAAACGAAGTTGGTCCCGCCCAGCTCGCACTCCTCGCGGTGGGCGATGATCGGGTTGCTCAGCAGCAGGGTGTTCAGCTTGACCGGGTTGGAGTTGCGCACCCGCGCCGACCAGCTGAAGGGTTCGCCGCCCCGCAGCGATCGGAAGACCGCGTGCAGTCCCCCGTTGAACTGGCCGCCCGGCCCCGGCACGTAACTGGCGGACAGGGCGTAGACGATGTCCTGGTCGGAGGGGGCGAGGGCCAGCGAGGTGCGGCCCATCCCGAACTCGGTGAAGACCTGCTCCCAGGCCTGCGGCGACTCGGCCGCGGTGTTGCGGTGGATCGAGGCCTGCACGAAGGTCCCGCAGGAAACCAGCAGCGCGTCGGCCGCCCGGTCGGTCCTCTGCACCAGGTCGAAGCACCCGCCGAACTGGCCGGTGGCCAACACCCGCGTCCAGCTGGCTCCGGCGTCCAGCGACCGCCACACGCCGCTGCGGGTGGCGGCGTACAGGCGCCGGGAGTCGGCCTGGCTCACGATCAGGTCGTTGACCCAGTGAAAATCGTCGGTGGCGGTGGCCGCCAGCCGCTGCCAGGTCTCTCCCGCGTCTTCGCTCTTGAAGATCCCGGCCCCCCGCAGCGGCAGGCCGGTGCCCCGCACCAGCTCGCGGAAGTGCCCCTCGCCGGTGCCCGCGTAGAGGACCGAGGGGTCCTCCGGGTCCATGGCCAGCGTGCCGACCGCGATGTTGGGCAGGAAATCGGCCAGCGGACGCCAGCGCTGCCCGCCGTCCTCCGTCTTCCAGATCCCGCCGGAGACGCCGGCGGTGTACAGGATCGCCGGGTCGTCGGGATGGATCAGCAGCGCCCGGGTACGTCCGCCGATGTTCCCCGGCCCGAGCGGCTCCCACTGCCCGGCCGCCGAACGCGCCTCGAGGGGCCGACGCTGGTGGATGCTCCGCGGTGTCGAGAAGCGGGGCATCCGGACGAGGTGCCGCCGCGCCCGCTGGTAGCGTTCGTAGAGATCCACCTCCCGGCCGTCCGGAGTGCTGCGCCGGGCCAGGTAGTAGGCCGCCGCGCCGTCCGGTTGTCCCTCCGGCAGCAGCGGCCGCGGTCCGGGCGGTTGCTCGAGGCTGGCGCCGAGTCCGCACGTCAGCAGCAGAACGGCGGCCAGTGCAAGTTTCGTTTTCACGGGCCTGTCATCCTCCTCCCCGGGGTTGTAGCCCAACTGTACGAGGCGAGGCAAACCCGTGCAGTCCCGAAACGGACCGGGAGCCGCCGGGTTGAACCGGGACCCGGCTCCGGGTAGAGTAGCGCTTTTTCCGCAGGGGGTGCGCGTGGGCCGATCCGCCGTCATCAAAGTCGACGTTCAGCTGGACGAAAACAGCGTTCCGGAACAGATCCACTGGACCGCGTCGGACGGCCCGGAAAAGGGCCGGCCCGCCGAAGCGATGATGTTCTCGGTGTGGGACCCGGAGCAGCGCAACACCCTGAGCATCGACCTCTGGACGCCGCGCATGACGGTCGACGAGATGAACTTCTACGTGCTGCAGGTGCTCCTGAAAATGGCGGAGACCTACCGCAAGGCGACCAGCAACCCGCCCACCGCCGACCTGCTGGACGGCTTCGCCCGCCAGCTCACCGAGCAGCTCGAGCGCGAGGCGGCCGACCGCCGGAAGCCCCCGGATGTTTAGTAGAATGGCGGGATGGCAGCGGTGAGCAAGGGCTCAACAGGGACGGTCAGGCGGACGCGCAAGTACGTTCCGGCCGTGGGTCCGCGGCTGTCCAAGCTCCTGTTCGTGGTCTTCGGCCTGTTCGCGCTGCTGGCCGTCAACTCCGCCTACCTGGTGAGCGTCTCGCTGCTGGAGTGGTTCAGCGGCAACGTCTACCAGAACTGGTTCTACCTGTTAATGTTCCTGGCCCTCCTGGTGCTGGGGGCGCTGCTGGTCGTGCCTCTGATCGCCTTCGGAAGCGGACACGTCGCCAACGCCTACAACCGCCGCAACCGGCGCGCGGTGTGGGTGGGCTACGGCCTGTTCACGACCGCGCTGATCCTGCTGGCGAGCGGCGTGCTGCTGACCCGCGTCGAGATCGGGGGCGCCACCCTGGGCCTGCTGGACCCGGCGGCCCGCTCGGTCGCCTACTGGGTCCACGTGATGGCGCCGCTGGCGGCCATCTGGCTGTTCGTCCTGCACCGGTTGGCGGGACGCCGCATCCGCTGGAAGGTGGGATTGAGCTGGGCCGGTGCGGCGGCCGGCTTCGTGGTGCTGATGCTGATCGTGCAGGCGCAGGACCCGCGCGCCTGGAACGTGGCCGGCAATCCCCGGGGGGAGCAGTACTTCTTCCCCTCGCTGTCGCGGACGGTGAGCGGCAACTTCATCCCGGCCCGCATTCTCCAGAACGACGCCTACTGCAGGGAGTGTCACGCCGACACGCACGAAAAGTGGTCGCACAGCGTGCACCGCTTCGCCTCCTTCAACAACCCGGCTTACTTCGCCTCGGTCCGGGAGACCCGGCGGGTGGTCTTCGAGCGGGACGGCAGCGTGCAGGCCTCGCGTTTCTGCGCGGGCTGTCACGACCCGGTGCCCTTCTTCAGCGGCGAGTTCGACCAGCCGCGCTTCGACTCGCCCGACTACGACCTGGCGTCCGACCCGCTGGCCACGGCCGGGATCACCTGCACGGTCTGCCACGCCATCACCCACGTCAACTCGCCGCGCGGCAACGCCGACTACACGATCGACGAGCCGGTCCACTACCCCTTCGCCTTCAGCGACAACCGGTTCCTGGCCTGGGTCAACCGCCAGCTGGTGAAGGCCAAGCCGGAGTTCCACAAGAAGACCTTCCTGAAGCCGCTGCACCGCTCGACCGAGTTCTGCGGGACCTGCCACAAGGTGCACCTGCCCGAGGAGCTGAACCACTACAAGTGGCTGCGGGGGCAGAACCACCAGGACTCCTTCTGGCTGAGCGGGGTCTCCGGACAGGGCGCGGCCAGTTTCTACTACCCCGCCCGGGCCGAGCCCAACTGCAACCAGTGCCACATGCCGCTGTTCGAATCGGAGGACTTCGGAGCGCTGGTGAGGGACGATTCTGGGGTCCGGAAGATCCACGACCACCAGTTCCCGTCGGCCAACACGGCCATCCCGCACCTGCTGCAGATGCCCGCCTGGGTGAACGAGGGTCACCGGAAGTTCCTCGAGGGAGTGATGCGGGTGGACCTGTTCGGCGTCCGCGAGGGAGGCCGGATCGACGGAGAGCTGACGGCGCCGCTGCGCCCGCGGGTCCCGGCGCTCGAGCCGGGGGCCAGCTACCTGCTCGAGACGGTGATTCGCACGCTGAAGATGGGCCACCACTTCACGCAGGGGACCGCCGACAGCAACGAGGTCTGGCTCGAGGTGACCGCCACGCAGGGGGACCGGGTGGTCGGCCGCAGCGGGGCGCGCGGGCCGGAAGGGGACGTCGACCCCTGGTCGCACTTCGTGCGGGCCTACGTGCTGGATCGGGAAGGGAACCGGATCTCGCGGCGCAACGCCCAGGACATCTTCGTGGCGCTGTACGACAACCAGATCCCGCCGGGCGCGGCCGACGTCATCCACTACCTGCTGCAGGTGCCGCGCGACGCCCGCGGTGAGATCACCGTCCAGGTCCGCCTGCTCTACCGCAAGTTCGACACCGAGTACATGCGCTTCTTCCAGGGAGACGAATTCGCCGGCAACGACCTGCCTGTCACGGTCCTGGCCGAAGACCGCGTCACCTTTCCGGTGGCCGCGGCCGGGCGGGAGGAGGAGGCCCCCGAATTCGAGCCCTGGCAGCGCTGGAACGACTACGGGATCGGCCTGCTGCGCCGCGGGCAGCTGCGCCAGGCGGACGCCGCTTTTGCGAGAGTCGAAGCGCTGGGCCGTCCCGACGGTCCGCTCAACCGGGCGCGCGTCTACCTGGCGGAGGGCCTGGTGCAGGAAGAGGCGCCCGAAGCGCTGGAGCGGGCCCGCCGGATGCGCGAGCCGGCGCCCAACCCCTGGACGCTGTTGTGGTTGTCCGGCCAGGTCGACCTGCAAAACGGCAACTACGACGAGGCCATCCGCAACTTCCGGGACGTGATCGAGGGCGGCTTCGAGGAGGCGGTGGGGCGCAACTTCGACTTCTCGAAGGACTACCGCCTCCTGAACCAGCTGGCGCAGGCCCTGTTTCAGCGCGCCCGTCAGGAGCGGGGCGAGCGGGGCAAGACTCGCCGGGAGGAGCTGCTTCGAGAGGCCGAGGCGTGGT
>JBFGHG010000310.1:0-5044 GCA_041578395.1 Acidobacteriota bacterium | reverse complement strand
GGTGCAGTCCCAGCGGAGTCATGTAGTCGACCGCCGCCTCCCGCGATCCGAGCATCATCTCCTTCACCGGCTCGAGGAAAGCCGCCGAATTCGTGAAGGTCATGCGGATCCATTCCTCGGCGATAGGTTCCGGTAAGAGCGCGTGGTCCCAGGCCAGGCGGCCGAAGGCGTACCAGTTGGCCTGGTCGAAATCGGAGCCGGTCCAGTTGCGGTCCGTCCCGACGTTGGACACGCCCGCCATGCCGGTGCGCGCGTGGCCGTGCAGGCTCCCGTCGACCACCCGTGCCACGGCCGACCCCCGCCCCCGAGCGAAGGTATCCGACTCGAGCGCCTCCCGAAAGAGCGGCGCCAGGTAGGCCAGGTGGGTGGCGAACCCCAGGTACTCCTTGGTGATCTGAAACTCGATCATCAGCGGCGTTTCGGGCATCGCGCCGAAGAGCGGGTGAAACGGCTCGCGCGGCTGGAAGTCGATGGGGCCGTTCTTGACCTGCAGCAGGACGTTGGGCCGGAAGTCGCCGTCCAGCGGCACGAACTCCCGGTAGGTCTGTGTGGCCCGGTCTTCCGCCTCCCGATCCGAGTAGACGAAGGCCCTCCACATCACGATCCCGCCGTGGGGCGCCAGCGCGTCCGCCAGCAGGTTGGCGCCCTCGGCGTGCGAGCGGCCGTAGTCCTGCGGACCCGGTTGACCCTCGGAGTTGGCCTTCACCAGGAAGCCGCCGAAGTCGGGGATGCGGCGGTAGATCTCGTCCGCCTTGCGGCCCCACCAGGCCGCCACGTCCGGGTCGAGCGGGTCGGCGGTCTGCAGGCCTCCGATCTGGAGGGGTGCGCTGAAGCGGGCGGTCAGGTAGACGCGGATGCCGTAGGGCCGGAACACGCCGGCCAGCGCCGCCGCCTTTTCGAGGTAGGCGGTGCTCAGCACCAGGGCGTCGGCGTTGACGTTGGTCAGCACCGTCCCGTTGATCCCGATCGAGGCGTTGGCCCGGGCGTAGTCGGTGTAGCGGGGGTCGAGGTAGTCGGGCAGCCGGTGCCAGTCCCACAGCGAGAAGCCGGCGTAGCCGCGTTCGACCGTCCGGTCGAGGTTGTCCCAGTGGTTGAGCAGCCGCAGGGAGACTCGAGGGCTCTGGACGACGTCCAGGTCCTCGATCGGCTGATGGGTCTGCAGCAGCCGCAGAAAGGCGAAGACCCCGTAGAGGACTCCGAGGTCCGAATTGGCCGCGATCACCGTGAACTGCTTCCCGGCCACGGTGCGAATGACGAAGCCGTCACGGCCGGCCGGCCGCAGGGACTCCTGCAGAATCAGCTCCGCAACCGGGGGCGAGGACGTGGCAGTGCCGGCCAGCAGGGTCCCTGGGCGGAGCACGTCGCCCGCGTCAGGGATCTCGACCCCGAGCAGCCCGCCCAACCCCCTGCGGATCTCCTCGTGAGCCGCCCGCAGCGTGGGTGAAGCAGCCGGCATGTGCAGGGCCGCGATCGTGCCCCGGTAGTGCCCGAGCAAGGCGGCGTCCGATACCGTCCGGTAGCGCAGCCACAGCTCGTAGCCGTCTTCGCCGCGCAGGGTCGCGGCTGCCGACAGGACCAGCAGGAAGGTCAGAACCGAACTTCGAATCCGTCGCGTCATCGCTGGAATCACGGGCAGGATGCCCGTGCCACGGCCAACGCCTCTTCGCGGGCGGTCAGGTCGGCGGCGCGGCCCTGGAAGACTCCGCCCGAACCGCCGCCGCGGCCCTCGAGCAACTCGGCGACACGGGGGCCGGCCGTGGCCAGATCCACGCCGCTGCCGGAACCCGCGGCCAGCAGGAAAACGCCCTCCTTGCCCTCCAGCCGCGAGGTGAGAAACACCACGGCCTTGGCGTTTTCCGCCACTACCCGGCGGCCCAGCCGCTGCAGAAAGCCCAGCTCGCGGCCGTCGAAATGGGCTGCCAGCACGGGTCCTTCCTGCTGCAGAAGCAACTCCGCCCGCGCCTCGGCCAGTTCTTCCTCGAGCCCGCGGAGCTTCCGCCCCGCCTCCCGCAGCTGGTCGAGCCGCGACTGCACCGCTTCGGGCAGTTCGGCGTCCGACGTGCCCAGCAGCGAGCGCAGCTCGGCGCTCCGCGCTTCGTGCGCCGCCAGCAGGAGACGCACGCGGCCGCCCGCCACGAAGAAGAGCCGCGTTCCGCCCCGCAACGACTCGCGCCCCAGCAGCTTGACCGTCTCCAGGTGGGCCGTGTTGGCGACGTGGGTGCCGCCGCAGGTGTTGCAGTCGACCCCCTCGATTTCGACCAGCCGGACGTCGCCCCGGTGCCCTTGCGGCAGCCCCCGCGTCCGTACCTGGAGCGCCTCGAACTCGGCCGGGCTCACGAAACGGGTGGTGACGGGGCGGGAGGCCCGGATCTCGGCGGCGGCCAGTTCTTCCAGCTCGGCCAGCTTCCCGGACGGCGGATCGGCGACGTCCAGTTCGATGTCCGAGCGCTGCTCGCCCAGGTGAAAGCTGGTCGTCTGCCAGCCGTAGCGGTCGGCGGCCAGAGCGGTGAGCAGATGCTGGGCGGTGTGCTGCTGCATGTGGTCGAAACGCCGCTCCCAGTCCAGCCGGACGCTGACCCGGCCAGCGGGGGCCGGGCCGTCCAGGAAATGGCGGACGAGGCCCTCCGATTTCTGCACGTCCAGTACCCGGCGCTCGCCGACCCAGCCGTGGTCGCTCGGCTGGCCGCCGCCTTCCGGGTACAGGACGGTATCGGTCAGAGCGACCCAGGGGCGCGGGTCGCCGCCGCTGGAGACCACTTCGGTCTCCAGTTGCCGGCGGTAGGCATCGGTTTCGTAGGTCTGCGTCATAGGCGTAGTTGCCGAGGTGAATGACGCGCAGGGATGCCCGTCCCTCCTCCACTCAGGGCCAGCGGGGCAGCCGGCCTGCCGTCCAGGGGACGTCGGACTCCACCAGACGCTCTTCCAGCTGACGCCACTCCTCTTCACGCAGGCGCCGCAGCCGGTCCAGCAGCCCGGGCAGCTCCCCCTCCAGCAGCTGGAACTGCCGTCGGTGGGTCCCGGTCGGCGGGCCGGTGGAGCCGTTCAGCTCGCCCGCCAAGCGCCCCGCCCGGCTCAACAACGGCATCGGCGCAGGACGCCCGTAGTCACGCAGCACCGAATCGCCCTCCAACGCGATCAGCAGGTCCTTCAACTCGTCCTGCAGCCCTCGGGTCGCCTCGGTCAGTTCCCCCACGTCGCCGGGGGTTTCCCGCAACGCTTTCCGCACGTCCTCCAGTTGCCGGTCGAGCTCCCGCGCCGCCTCGCGGGCGCCCCGGTAGGCGGCCAGCAGCCGCTCCATCTCCAGCCGGAACCGCTGCAGTTCGTCCTGCTCCGGCTGCGGGACTGTGGAAAGGTTTTCCACCAGGAAGCTCTCCGGTCCGGCCAGTTCTTGGGTGACTCCGCCCACCGTCCGGCTCAGCGACACCGAGTAGCGGCCGGGGCCGGCCAACGCGCCCTCCGACTCCAGCCGGGCCGGGGCGTGCCGCAGGTCCCAGCTGACGCGGTGGATGCCCTTGCCGGTGGGGCCCTCGATGCGCCGGACGATTCGTTCGTCGGCGTCGCGAACGGTCAGCGTGACGCGCGGCGGCTCCTCCTCCTGCTCCTGGCGAAAGTCCTCCAGGCTCGGGTAGGAGCCGCCTTCCGCCTCTTTTTCGGCCTTCTTGCGCTTCTGCTTGGCCGTCTCGAGCGGCTCCTTCAGGTAGTAGGTGATCAGCGCCCCGAACGGCGGATTGGGGGCGTTGTAGAAGCTGGCCCCCTGAAACGAGGGGCCTTCACCGCCCAGCGGACGGGCCGGCAGGTAGCGCCAGGCGCGCCGCACTGCAAACAGCAGCGCTTCGGACTCCAGCGCCTCGGCCCGCAGGCCCCGCAGCGGCCCGAAGTCGTCCAGCACGTAAAAGCCCCGCCCGAAGGTGGCCGCCACCAGGTCTTGCTCCCGGGCCTGGATGGCCAGGTCCCGCACCGCGATGATGGGGATGCCCCCCTTCAGCTGCACCCACTTCCCGCCCCGGTCCAGGCTGAAGAAGACCCCGAACTCGGTGCCGGCAAAGAGCAGATCGGCGTCGACCGGGTCTTCGGCGATCGCCAGCACGGGGCCGTTCTCCGGCAGCCCCTCCACCCGTGCAGACCAGCTTCGGCCGCGGTCCTCGCTCAGCAGCACGTAGGGCGCGAAATCGCCGCTCTTGTGGTTGTCGAAGGTGGCGTAGACCCGCTCGGCGGTGTGCGACGAGGCCAGCAGGCGGCTGACGTAGGTCATCTCGGGCACGCCGGGGAAGCTCTCCAGGCGACGCCAGCTGCCCCCGCCGTCTTCGCTGACGTTGATCACCCCGTCGTCGGTGCCCACGTACAGGAGTCCCTCCTCGAGCGGCGACTCGGCCAGGGCGGTGCTGTTGCCGTACTGGGAGGTCCCGTCGCCCTTGGCCACCGCCTCGGGCGGCCAGATCTTGCCCATCACCGGCAGCGTGTTGGGGTCGATGCCGCGGGACAGCTCGCCGCTGACCGCCGTCCAGCTGTCGCCCCGGTCCTCGCTGCGAAACAGCCGGTTGGCCGCGAAGTAGAGGCGGGTCGGCGCGTGGGGGCTGAGCAGCAGCGGCGAGTCCCAGTTCCAGCGCAGCGGCTCCTCGCCCGGTTCGTCGAAGGGCTTGATCCCGACCCGCTCTCCGGTGCGCCGGTCGAAACGCACCAGCGCGCCGTACTGGGCCTCGGCGTAGACGGTGTCCGGGTCCCGCGGGTCGATCTCGATCTGGAAGCCGTCGCCGCCGCGGACCACGAACCAGTCGGAGTTGACGATCCCCGACGCGCTGGCCGTGCGGGAGGGGCCGCCCAGCGTGAAGTTGTCCTGGGTGCCGCCGTAGACGAAATAGAAGGGCTCCCGGTTGTCGACCTCCAAATCGTAGAACTGGGTGATCGGCAGGTTGGACTTGAAGTGCCAGTTCTCCCCCCGGTCGAAGCTCTCGTAGATGCCGCCGTCGCAGCCGCTCAGGTAGTAGCTGGGATCCTCCGGGTCGATCCACATGGCGTGACTGTCGACGTGCTTGTGCTCCTCGGG
>JBFGHG010000309.1:0-5044 GCA_041578395.1 Acidobacteriota bacterium | reverse complement strand
GGGCGCTGGCCATCGTCCCCAGGAGCATCAGGGCGATGAAACTGCCAAACGCGATGAGACTGCCGAAGATCTGCTTCTTCATTGTTCGTTCTCCTGTCGGTTCGAATGGGTTCATTGGCTCTCGGCGGCGGCCGCCTCGGCGGCGACCTTCCGGTCGAGAAACGAGAGAATCAAGCGGGCGATGGTCTCGCCATCCTCCTCCAGGGCGAAGTGCCCGGTCTCGAAGAGGTGAAACTCGAGGTCCTTCAGGTCCCGCTTGAAGGGATGGGCCCCCTGGGCCGGGAAGATCTGGTCGTTCGCCCCCCAGACGATCAGGGTGGGCGGCTGGTGCTTCCTCAGGGATTGCTGCCAGGAAGGATACAGCGGCGGATTGCTCCCGTAGTCGTGGAACAGCGCCAGCTGGATTTCCTGATTGCCCGCCCGGTCCAGCATCCGCTGGTCGAGATTCCAGTTGTCGGGGCTGATGGACCGCGGATCGCGGGTCCCGTGAGTGTACTGCCAGCGGGTCGCCTCCAGGGTGAGCAGGCCGCGCAGGGCCTCTTCGTTGTCCGGCGAGCGGTCCTTCCAGTAGGCCCGGAGCGGCTCCCAGAACTCCCGCAAGCCTTCCTCGTAGGCGTTTCCGTTCTGGACGACGAGCGAGCGGACCCGTTCGGGGTGCCGAATCGCCAGCCGGAAACCGACCGGCGCTCCGTAATCCATCAAGTAGAGGCTGTAGCTCTCCAGCCCCAGCTTCTCGGTGAACGCCTCCACGACGTCGGCCAGGCGATCGAAGGTGTATTCGAACTCATCGACCGCCGGCATCGAGCTGTTCCCGAAGCCGGGATAATCCGGCGCCACCACGTGATAGCGATCCGCCAGGGCGGGGATCAGGTTGCGGAACATGTGAGAAGACGTCGGGAAGCCGTGCAGCAGCAGAACCGTCGGGGCATCGTCGGGTCCCGCCTCCCGGTAGAAGATGTCGAGTCCCTCGATCGCGACCGTTTTGTACGACACCCGGGCGCCGGAACTCTGGTCCATCGCCGGAGCCGCTACGCTCACGGGCAGCGCCGCGAGCAGGAACGCACCGACGAGGACCGGGAAGATTGATCGTCGAATCGACTTCATGCCGTTTCCCTCCATTGGGGTCGTCAGCGAGCCCCGGGTCGAAGACCACCTCGTTCCCGGTCTCGCGCCATTCGAGGCCCCCCTTGTGCACGCCCCGTTCCCAAAACCGGGATCGCTCTCTAACTCACTCGAGAGAAACAGTTTGCGGGGTTCATGGCTCCGCAGCCGAGGTCCGGAGATTTCATGGATTCATGAGATTTCATTTGCCGATGCATGAAATCCCATGAATACTGGGGCCATGTCTGCGGCTCGATCGGGTGGGCAGCCCGCCGTATTCCGCCAGTTGCTGCTGGAGATGGCGCAGGAGCGGAGCCTGCAGAAGCTGCTCCGGCTCGTCGCCTCGCGGCTGCACTCCATCCCCGGCGTGGCCTTGTCGCGGGTGTGGCTGATGCGTCCCGGCGACATCTGCTCGGACTGCCACATGAAGGACAGCTGCCCGGACCGGACGTCCTGCCTGCACCTGGTGGCCAGCGCCGGAAAGTCTGAGGTCGACGGCTCCGACTGGTCGGGGCTCGACGGCACCTTCCGGCGTTTCCCGCTGGGAGTCCGAAAAGTCGGGCACATCGCGGCCACCGGCCAATCGTTCGAAGTGCGGGACATCCAGAAAGACCCGAAGTGGATCGCCCGGCCCGACTGGGCCCGGAGTGAATCCATCCACGGGTTCTGCGGCGAACCGCTCGTCTACCGGGAGGAGGTGCTGGGAGTGCTGGCGGTGTTCACGCGAGAATCGCCCGAGCGGGATTTTTCCTGGCTGCGGCTGATCGCCGATCATGCCGCCTCGGCCATCGCCAACGCCCGGGCCTTCGAGGAGATCGAGCGGCTGCGGACGCAGCTCGAACTCGAAAACGAGTACCTTCGAAACGAAGTCAAGACGGCGCAGGGATTCGGAGACATCGTGGGAGCGAGCCCCGCCCTGGTCAAGGTGCTCGAACAGGTGAGCCTGGTGGCCCCCACGGTGACCACGGTCCTGATTCAGGGCGAGACCGGGACCGGGAAAGAGCTCATCGCCCGGGCCATCCACGAACGCAGCCAGCGGTCCGACGGCCCCCTCATCAAGGTGAACTGCGCATCGATCCCGGCGGACCTGTTCGAGAGCGAGTTCTTCGGTCATCTCGAGGGGGCGTTCACCAGCGCCGTTCGCGATCGGGTGGGCCGCTTCGAACTGGCCGACGGCGGGACGCTCTTCCTGGACGAGGTGGCCGAAATCCCCCTGGACATGCAGGGCAAACTGCTGCGCGTGCTGCAGGAGAAGACCTTCGAGAGGGTGGGCGGGGACGAGCCGCGCTCGGCCGACGCCCGGATCGTGGCCGCCACCAACCGGGACCTCAGGACAGAGGTGGAAGAGGGGCGTTTCCGGCAGGACCTGTACTACCGGCTGAGCGTGTTCCCGATCGAGGTCCCTCCCTTGCGGCAGCGGCGCGAGGACATTCCGCTGCTGGCCGCGCATTTCCTCAGCCTCCATTCCGGCAAGTTGGGGTTTCCGGAACCCCGGATCGGGCAGAGCCGCCTGCTGGAACTGGAAAGCTATTCCTGGCCCGGCAACGTGCGCGAGCTGAGCAACGTGATCGAACGCGCCATCATCACTTCCCAATCGGGTCCCCTGCGTTTCGACCTGCCCGAGGCGGCCGGGGAGCAGCCCCCCGAATCGAGCCGACGGCCTCTCACCGAAGCCGAGATCCGGGCGAAAGAGCGGGCGAACCTCCTCGCGGTGCTCGAAGAGACGGGGTGGAAGATCGCCGGTGCGGGAGGCGCCGCCGAGTATCTTGGCCTTCACCCCGCCACCCTCGCGTCGAGAATGCAGTCGATGGGGATCTCGCGGAAACGGCGGTAGTGCGTACCCGGTACGCGGCACACTTCGTCATGATTCGAGCGCTCGAGCACCGGGGCGGGCTGCCCGCGTCGCCGGCCAAGGGTTGTCGAGAAGCGGAACGTAGAGATCGGGCAATGTCGAGCGGCCAGAAAGCCGGCCTCCCGCTGGACGAAGTCCTCGACCGTCTCCGGTGAAGAAGCAGGTCAGCAAGCGCCGAGGCGGCCAATCCTGGAGGCGGCCAACATTCCGCTGCCCGGCCCGACGCGATCATCGCTCCCGGTCTTTCAGGTTTCTCGCCGGACTGTCGCTGCTCAGCGGCAGTTTCTCACGTCTGGGGGGACCTGCTGGCGGTGCCGCTCATGCTTGCCGCGCTCTACACCCACCGGGTCGCCGAGTGGCCCGACGATCCTTCTCCTGTGGTTGCAGGGCCGTTCTGGTTCGGGCTCTGGGTTCTTCTGCTGGCCTTCGTGAGAGTTGGTCGCCGCGACCCGAGACACGACGCGGTTGGCTGAATCGTACCAGTACCGGGGCGCCCGAAAGGGAGCAGCCGGCGTGGTATTCTCGACCGAAGACTGAAGGGGTGTTCGCCATGCGCATGCGTTGGTTACGAAGCCTGATGACCTGGCTCATGGGCCTGCCGAGTTGCGAAGAAGTGGTGGCATTCTCCTACGCGTATCTCGAAGGCGGCCTCGAGTCTGAAGTCTCCGCGAAATTCGAGCGTCATCTCCGCAACTGCCGAGACTGCCGCCGTTTCGTCGACGGATACCGGCGAGTCGCCCAGCCCCGAAGCCTGGCCGAGATGCCACCGATCGATCCGGAGTTCGAACTCCGCGTGACGGAGTTCCTGAAGCAAGAGGCCAGGCGCTCCTGATGTCGACCGTGAGACCCGACATTGCCGAGGCAGACCTCGTGCAGCAGTTGAAGCGGCGGTCGCCGGAGGCCTTCGAAACGCTGGTGTCTCGCTACGGGAAGCGACTGCTCTCTGTGGCGGTGCGGATCACCAAGAACTTCCCCGAGGCTGAGGACGCGGTGCAAGAGGCCATGTTGAAAGTGGTCAAGTCGATTGACAACTTCAAAGAGGAATCGTCGCTGTACACCTGGCTGTACCGGATTGTGGCCAACGAAAGCCTGATGCGTCTCCGGCGAAAGGGAAAGCCCGAGGTCGTCCCCATCGAGCCACTGCTTCCACGATTCGAGATGGGCCAGCACGCCGAAGCTATCGCCGACTGGTCCGAGCTGCCGGAGGACGAGGCGCGAGCGAGCGAGCTGCGGCAGTTCTTCGAGAAGTGCGTGGACGAGCTCCCGGAGGATCATCGCCTGCCCTACGTGCTGAAGGACATCGAGAAACTGAGCGAAGACCACGTCTGCCAGATCTTGCGCCTGAGCAAGCCGACGATGAAGAACCGGGTTCATCGCGCACGCCTGGCGATCCGCAAGCGCGTCGAGCAGCGTTTCCTGAAGAAGGCCTGAGAAGCAGCGAGCCTCGCCCCCGCAGCAGCAGTGCCGGTACGTCTGGCGGCACCGCCGCCGTGGCGCCGATCTGCGGTTTCGATGCACTCCGCAACCAAGCGTCCCGCTGAATCTCACATCAGTCTCGTAAACAGTTTTCCAATCAGCATTTTTTAGGGACGTCCCGAGACCGCGCCGATACTTCTCGCGGCGTGCGCATCCAACGAAGCGTGGCCGCAATGCGGCTTCGTCGGCACGTTCTCACGGAGAAAACGGAACGAGCCGGAAAGGGAGGGGGCGAACGATGAGCGATCCTGCAGGAGGAATCTCGAACGCGAGGCTCCGGTTCGTGCTCCTGGCGCTGGTCGTGATCACCGCGGTGGCCGGCTCGGCCTACTTCGGCGACCCGCTCGGGATTCGCGCGAGGAGGCTTGATGAGGCGCTCGAAAGGGACGGCGCCTTTTACCTCTTCACGTTGCGCCTCGTCCCCGCACTTCCCTTCTTCGCGATCAACCTCGTGATGGGGCTCAGTGCATTGCGGGCCTCCACCTTCTGGTGGGGCAGCCAGCTGGGCATGCTCCCGGGCACTGCCCTCTACGTGTCCGCGGGATCGGTGGTGCCCGACCTGCGCACCCTCAGCGAGCAGGGGGCCGGCCGGGGGCCGGGACGACCGGGCAGCCG
>JBFGHG010000308.1:0-5048 GCA_041578395.1 Acidobacteriota bacterium | reverse complement strand
GCCGGGAGCGAGCGTTGAGCGAGCTCGATGGAATCACCGTTGATCTTGGGATCGACCTCGCTGAAGTCGGTCGGTACCTGGAAACCGACGCACCCCGGTCCTACCAGGGCAGACCGACCCTGGTCCACAACGATCTGTGGGCCGAACACGTTCTGCTCGACTCCCGTTCCGGAAGAGTCTGTGGGGTCATCGACTGGGGTGATGCGGTGCTGGGGGACCCGGCCCTGGACTTTTCCTTCCTGTATGCATGGTACGGCGAGCGGTGGCTGTCCGCGATTCTCGAATGCTATCCCCTCAGTGCCGATCCTGGCTTGGTGCTGCGTTCGAAGTATCTGGCGGCTTGCTCGGCGATTCACGCCGCTGCCCTGTGTCGAGAGCAAAGGCGCATCGTATGGATCGAGGCCGCGCGAAGGGCCCTGCAGTGGGTAATGAGAAGCTGATCTGCGTCGAGAAACCGCGCGTGGGACCGATTGGAAGGACTACATGCTGAAAGGGCCGATCTTCGATGTTCAGCGACATCTCTTTCCTCTGGCCGCGGACCTCGGTTCGCTCTTTCTCTACGCCTGGGTTCTGCCTCGACTCACCCAGAGGCTTCAGGAAAAGACCATCTGGAACTGGGTATTGTTCGTCGGGGTCTACGGGATCTTTTGTTTCTCCGTTTATCTGATCCGCTCCATGGACGGCGGCAGCCGGTCCGACGACCAGACGCTCCGTGCGGTTTTCGCCTTTCTGGCAGTCGGTTTTTGCGTTTTCTTCTCCGTGATGATGGCGGACTCGGCGGGGATTCTGGAGCGGGTAGATGCTCTCGGACCCACTCTCGACACGGTGGGCAAGAACGTGGGGGTGATGATCGCCGTTCTTCTCTGGCTGGTCTTCGTCTTTCTCTACCCGGCACTCGTTTTCATGGAGATCGAGCCCAGCTTCGTCAGAACCGGCCTACAGGCCCACATCCTGAGATTCGTCAGCCTCTTCGGCGTCAACCTGATGATCGTGTTCTCGGTCGCCCACTGGGAAGTCTTTTTCGCCGACGCGGAGCCCGCCGAAGGGCTGGCCCTGGGCGGCAAGATCCTCCTGTTCACGGTCGTCTTTGCCTTCTTCCTCCTGTTCTACGCGTCACCTCGACTTCTCTACCTGACCCGGAATCCCAGCCTCGTTTCCGCCCTCTCGTTCCTGCTGCACACCGGCTATTACGTGTGGCGCCTGATGGACGGCAAAGCCTGGCAGAACTGACAGGCGGAGCGAATCGCTCGAAGGCCCGTATTCGCGCCCAATACGCGCTCGGAACCGACGGGCTTCCACCCTTCACCAGCCGGCCAGCAGAGATCCCTTCAACTCCTCGAACCAATTCAGGACCATCGCGACTTCTCGGCCCTGCGGGGCGTCGGGGCGGACCAGAACCAGGGTGCGGCCATCGGGATGGATGTCGTAATCATCGTAGAGTGGCGGCGAGAACGGCTGGGCCACCACGCGCCGCGACAGCACGCGGATGCCGTCCGACGTCTCGATTCCCGCGGCCAGCAGGCGGTCTCCGCTCCGGTAGTAGATCTCAGTGCCGTCCGGAGCCCAGGAGGGATCCCTCCCCCCGCCCCGGGAGATCAACCAGCGTGTGCCGGCCCCGGGGAAGGGCGTCACGTAGACCTCGAAGCTCCCCGTTTCCAGGGTGTAATAAGCCAGCCAGCGGCCGTCCGGCGACAGCCGTCCTCCCCACACGTTTCCAGGCCCTACCACACGACTCGATTCCCCACCGGAGACGGCGACGATGGAGGAGCGCGACGATTGGTCGGGCGCGGCCTTTTCGATGGCGCCGAAAGCGAGCGTGCGCCCGTCCCGGGTCCAGCCGACCAGCCAGTGAAACCCGTCGAGTGCGAGGAGCGGCTCGGCCTCGCTCCGGCCGTCCGTTGCCTTCGTGTAAATCCCCTGCCGCTGGCCGGGACCGGAATAGGTGACTCGGGCGCCATCGGGAGTCCAAACCGGTGATCGGCCTCCCTCGAACGTGAGTTTGGTGGCAGACCTCGTCTCGAGGTCGTGAATCCACAGATCCGTGGGTTCGCCGGCACGGCTGGCCGCGGCCACGACCAGTCGCCGCCCGTTGGGGGAGAACCGGGGATTCTCGAACCAGGCCCGTTCTTCCGTGACCGTGCGCTCGGTACCATCCGGCTTCACCAGCACCAGCCCGTACAGCGCCGGAGCCGGCACGTACGCCAACGCGCCGTTGGGGGAGATCGCATAGTGCCGGTCGCCTACGCAGTTGGTGGCCGTATCGCCCTCGACGCCCTCGATGAGCGGGACGAGGGAGCCGCCGACTCGCAGGCGGGACAGGTCGAACGGCACCGCCAGCAGAGTCCTCCCGCGGCTCAGGATCAGGTGGCCGGTGTTCGCGTAGCGGGGGGCGACGCCCTGCACGAGCCGGGTCCGGCGTTTACTCGTCAGGTCGAGCGCGTGAACCCAACCGCCCGAGTCGAAGATCAGGGTGCGGCCGTCCGGTAGAATCTCGGGACGGCTGTGGCCCACCTCGCCCTCCTCCAACGCCGTAATCGGTTCGAGATTCCCCCCGTTCGCATCGACCCCGTACACGGCCGACCTGGTGCCGAAGGCAGCCACGATGCGGCCGTTCGGGCCCCAACTCACGCCGTCCGGGAAGTCCGGCACCCCCGCGATATCCACGGAGACGCCGCCGCCTGCCGGGACACGTTTCAGCCGCCCCTCCGCGAAGAAACCGAGCCAGGCCCCGTCCGGTGCGAAAAAGGGAGCCGAACCGCCCTCGGTACCCGCCAGGGGAACCACATCCTGCCCGGCGAGCCTGCGCTGGTAGAGCCGCTGGCCGGTCTCCCCCGTGCCCGCGATGACGAGCGTGCGGCCGTCCGGCGAGAGTGCCACCGAAGATGCGAATCCTGGCCCCCGGGTCACGCTCACCCCTTGCGGCAGGGTCACCGTCAGGCGAACGGTTTCTGCCGGGCCGGGCACGGGCGATTTCGAGCCCAACCACAGAGCGAAGGCGGCGGCCATCACGGCCACGGCGGCGGTCGCGGACACGAACTTCCAGGGCCGACCAGGCCCTCCTCTCGGAACACCCGCCGTCTCGGCCAGCGCCGCGGGCTCCGCGGCCGTGTCTTCGATCTCGATTCGGGCATCGGCGATGTGATGCAGTCGACGAGCCGGGTCCTTTTGCAGGCAGCGTCGCAATAACGTGCGGATGTTCGGCGGTGTCGCGTCAGGCAGGGCACGCCAGTCCGGTTCGCGCTCGAGCACGGCTGCCAGCGTGTCCGGTGCAGTGTCACGCGGAAAGGCTCGCTGGCCGGTGAGCAACTCGTACAGCACGCAGCCAAAAGCCCACACGTCCGTCTGCGGGCCGACGCCCGTATGGCGCACCTGTTCGGGACTCATGTAGGCGGGCGTACCCAGGATCTGCCCCTCCATCGTCGCACCCACGGCCTTCTCCGCTGGTTCCGTCCCCGCCTCCGCACCCGGGCGCGCCTTCGCCAGGCCAAAATCGAGGACCTTGATGGCGCCGCCGGGCGTCAGCTTGATGTTCGAGGGTTTGATGTCACGGTGCGTGATTCCCTTGGCGTGGGCATACTCCAGAGCGTCGGCGATTTGACGCGCGATGGGGAGCGCTTCTCCGACGGGCAGTGCGCCGCGGCGCGCGACGCACTCCGCGAGCGTTTCTCCCTCCACGAACTCCAACACCAGGCAGTTCCGCTCGGAGGTCTGCTCCAGACCGTAGATCGCCGCAATGTTCTCGTGTTTCAGTGCCGCCAGGATCTGCGCCTCCCGGCGGAAGCGGGCCAGCCGCCGCGAGTCGCCCGTCCATTCTACCGGCAGGACCTTCAGCGCCACTTGGCGCCGCAATTCGGAATCCTCGGCGAGATAGACTTCGCCCATCCCTCCGGCGCCGAGCAACGACAGCACCCGATAGCGGCCGAGGCTGGTCCCGATCAGAGACGAGGCTTTTCGTTCGGAGAGCCATCGGGCGGCAACGTCCAGCGCGGGCGCGGCGAGGTAGAGACCGGCCTTGTCGTGCGCCTCCAGCAGCGATGCGACCTCGCTCCGCAACTCCTCGTCGTCGCCGGAAGCCTCGGCGAGGAAAGCTTCGCGATATCCCGCTTCGACCTGCAGGGCGGCGTGGTACAGGACACCGACCTGCCGGTACCGCTCAGGCGTCATCGCTGCACCCTCGGCTCACTCCACGCGGAGCCACCGCTGGGCGGGGATGTGGCGTTGCTGTCGCACCGGACGGTTGGGAGACCGAAGCAACTCGTGCCCCGAAGTGTCTTCATCGAACCCGATTCCGACCCCGCGACCCGATCGGCCTTTCAACGCGTAAATTACTACAATCGCCCGGGCAGCTTCCACAAGTCCCACGTCACCCCTTTCCTCAAAAAAAATTTCGTCCGGGTTAGCACTTCGAAGTCCGGTCGACGCCTGCCTCAGTGAAAGGGGTTCCTGTCGGGAATCCATCGAAAGCAAAAGAGGAGAAAAGAGATGTCAACGATGAAGAATCGGAAGTTGGAGACGAGGGAGTGGTGGGCGCTTGCGGTGGCCGGGGTGGCCCTGGTCGCCGTACTGGCCGGTTCGGTTCTGGCGACGCCCTCCTCCGGGATCGTGAGCGCCGCGGTGCTGGCTCGAGGAGGTTTCGTGTACCCGGTGGACCTCCTGTTGAAGTTCAAGCCCCCGGGAGAGCGGCAGGAGGTCATCCACGTTCGTGACGCCCGGCAGACGGTCATGCAGCAGATCGTGATCGCACCCGGTGGGACCACCGGCTGGCACTCTCACCCGGGCCCGGTCGTGGTCCTGGTGAAAGCTGGTGAGCTGACCCTGTATTCGGCTGACGACCCGGCATGCGCGCCCCGAACCTACACGGCCGAGCAATCGTTCATCGACACCGGCCAGGGCCACGCACACATCGCCTTCAACACCGCCGAGGAGAACACGGAGCTGCTGGTGACCTACTTCGACGTTCCGGCTGGGATGCCGTTCCGGCTGGACGCCCCTGACCCGGGACACTGCGGGTTCTAGGCACCTTCGGGCGTCTGTGCGCAATGAGGGGT
>JBFGHG010000307.1:0-5049 GCA_041578395.1 Acidobacteriota bacterium | reverse complement strand
GGCGTCGTAGCTGACCCCGCCGGTCTCGCGGACGATCCGGCGACGCGCCGTCTGGTCGCCGCCCATGCCGAAGAAGTCCCCTGTCCGGTTGTCGACGCTGACCGCGATGAAGCGGGCGCCAGCCAGCCGAAGGTGCTCCAGCGTGGCGTCGCCGATGTTGCCGAAGCCGGCCGAGACCACCAGCACGAACTTCTCCCCTTCGGCGGACCGCTTCAGCCCGATCAACACCTCGTCGACGGCCGGACCGGTCCAGGCGTCGCTGGCGAACAGCCGGCTCAGGCGCGCCCAGCCGCCTCTGCGCCCGGTGGCCGCCAGGTTGCGCAGGCCCTCCACCAGCTCCAGGCGGTCGCGGGTGAGCGGGGCGAGCGGGTAGACGCGGTCGTGGTAGGCCGCCAGCAGGATCTGGTCGCGCGGTTTCAGGCGGTGGATCAACTCGAAGATCAATTCCCGGGCGATCGCGACCGCCCGGGGGGACATGTTGGAGCCGGTGTCGACCAGGCAGGCCAGCGTGATCGGGTAGTCGCCGCGTTCGCGGAAGAAGGTGACCGGCCGGGCCAGGGCGGCTTCCAGCGCGCGGAAGTCTTCCAAGCGAAGTCCGCGCACCACCTCTCCCGCCTCGTCCAGGACCCGCACTTCGTGCAGCGAGGAAAAGGCTTCCACCCGAAAGCTGGCCTGGTCCTCCGGGGGGAGGGCGGCGTCTTGCGCCCGCGAGCCTGCCGCGGCGGTGGCCACCAGCATCGAGAAGACGCACCAGACGTTCCGCATGACTTCCCCTTCTCCACTTGGAAAGACGGGCAGGCCCGACTCGCGGTTCACCGCTTGCCAGCCCGACGGCGCAGTCTATACCATCGGCGCGGGAGGAGGCCCCGTGTCGAAGACCCTGATTCTGAGCACGTCGCTGTTGCTGCTGGCCGGAGCCGGGCTGTACGCGCAGCGACGGGTGGAGGCGGTCTCGCTGACCGGCGAGCCGCTGTTCCGGCCGTCGGTCGAAGGCGAGCCGCTGCAGCGGCTGGAGCAGAACCTGGCCGAGGCGCGCCGGCGCTACGAGCAGCACCCGGAAAACGCCGAGGCGATCATCTGGCTGGGACGCCGGCTGGCCTACCTGGGACGCTACCGGGAGGCGATCGAGGTCTTCTCGCGCGGAGTCCGGCTGCACCCGGACGATCCGCGCTTCCTGCGCCACCGCGGCCACCGCTTCATCACCACGCGACTGCTCGAGACCGCCACCGCCGACCTGGAGCGGGCGGCGCGCATGATCGAAGGGAAGGCCGACCGGATCGAGCCGGACGGCATCCCCAACGCCCGCAACCAGCCCACCAGCACCACCCACTCCAACATCTGGTACCACCTGGGGCTGGCCCAGCACCTGCGGGGGGACTTCGAGGGGTCCGCCTCCAGCTATCGCCGTTGTCTGCAGGCGGCGCGCAACGACGACACCCGGGTGGCGGCGAGCTACTGGGTGTGGATCAACTTGAAGCGGCTGGGCCGCGACGAGGAGGCTACGGAGGTGCTCGCGCCGATCCATGCCGAGATGGACATCATCGAGAACGGCACCTACCGCGACCTGCTGCTGCTGTTCAAGGGCGAGCGGCAGCCCGATCAGCTGCTGGGGGAGGATCAGGACTCGCTGACCTCGGCCACGGCCGGCTATGGAGTCGCCACCTGGCACCTGGTCAACGGCCGCGGGGAGCAGGCGAAGGAGCTGTTCCAGAAAGTGGTGGCGGGCGAGAACTGGGCGGCCTTCGGGTACGTCGCCGCGGAAGCGCAACTGAGTGGCACGGGCAGCCCTGCCCAAGATTCGCGGCGGTGAGGAATCACGGCCCGGCAGGCCGTGCCGCGAGGCGTTTCCAGGACCTGTCCGAGAGGCAGCTCCGAAGAGCCTCGAGGTCCCTCCCCTGGCCGGCGTCCAGCCAGGTGGCGGCGCACCAGAAGCGGTCCGACTCGCGGGGGAGCATCGCGATCAGGCCGGCGACCGTCTCCGCGTCGCCGACCTTGCCCGCGGCCAGCAACCGGGTCAGCGCCCGCCTTCTCGACCACCCTTCCGGGAATTGCTCCAGCACCCTGCGCGCGGCGTCCTTCTCGAGTTGATCCGGGAGCTGGGCCAGGTCGCGGAACCTCCGCATCAGCGTGGTAGCTGGAGGCGCGGCGGCGGGACGCCAGTCCGTCTCCCGGACGGGCGCTGCCAGCCGATCGGAGGCCCGCTTTGCCTGCTGCGCCCAGAGGTCGGGCTGGGGGGGCTCGGCAGGGGCGGGCGGGGACGGCTCGGGAGCCGCTCGGGGCGCGGGCTCGGCAACCGGCTCCTCCTCGTCTTGCTCGGGGGCTACCACCTCGGCGGGTACCGTTTCCAGGGCGATGGGGCGCGGAGGCGGCGCCAATTCCGATTGCGGCTCGGCTTCGACGGCAGCGTCCGTTTCCGGGCCCGGCGGGGGAGGTGGAATCACTTTCTTCGGGGGAGGCGCGACGCGCGCTTTCTGCTTCGCGTCGGAGACCTGGTGCAAGGAGCGGACCACCTCCTGCGCCATCGTCAGACCGCGGTCCGCGGCCTCTTTTCGCCGGCCGGGATCGCGCAATCCGGAGAAGATCTCGGCCAGCGCACCCGGCTGGTTCCGCTCCGCCTCGCGCACCGCCTTGAACAGCTTCGAAGGGGAGAGGCCTCCCCGCTGTCCCAGCTTTTCCACCAGCGCTTCGGCCGAGTCCCAACCCAGTTCCAGGGCCAGCTGCTTGCGCTCGCCCGCGCTGAGGTCGCGCAGCGTGTTCCAGCGGCGGATCAGCACTTTGAGCTGATCCAGCTGGGTGCCGGCCGACCGCAGGTCCTTCGTCAATTGAGCGAACTGTAGCGGCTGCACGGCGGGCTCCTCAGCTCGAGGCCGGCGGGCGGCCCGGACCGGTCGTCTTTTCGCCGACCGAGGCGGGCAGCTTGGAGATGTCCTGCAGGAAGCGCTTCAGGTCGACCCCGGCCAGCTGCTCCATGATGGGGCTCAGCTGGCTCAGCACCTGCACCACGTCCTCGGTCAGCTTGGCGGCACCGGTGCCGTCGCCGTTGGCCCCCCCCTGGCTGATGATGGTGGTCGATCCGGCCCGTGCCAGCGGCTCGGAGACGGCGGCGGCGATCTCGGGCAGCACCTTGAGCGCCTCGATCGACAGTCCCGCCTCGTTGTAGAGCTTGAGGGCCTCGGCCAGCAGGTGTCGCGCTTTGGCTTCCGCTTCGCCCTTGGCCCGGATGGCGTCGGCTTCGGCCAGGCCGATGTCGCGCCGCATGACGGACTCCGCCTCCGCCTTGGCCAGTCCTTCCGCCTTCAAGGCCTGGGCGGCTTCCTCGCGGCGCTTGCGCTCGGCGGCCGCCTCGCGCTCCACCCGGTACTGGCTGGCGTCGGCCAGCCGCTCGGCTTCGTACTTCTTGGCGTCGGCCTGTTCGCGGATGGTGGCGTTCAACTCCAGCTGCTGCCGCTCGACTTCCCGCTCGGCGATGCTGATGTCCTGCACCTTCAGCTCCATCTCGCCGGCCTTGACGGCCTGGGCGTTGGCCACGTCGACCTGCTGTTTGATGGAGGCCTTCTTCAGGCTGAGAGACTTCTCCGAGTCGGCGATCTCCGTATCCACCCCGAAGCGCTTCTGCTCTTTCTGCTGACGGGCGCTCTCTTCTTCGATCTTGGCGTCGCGGTCGGCCTCGGCGGTGGCGATGCGGGCGTTCTTGAGGGCGTCCTGGATCTTGGGCTGGCCCAGGGCGTTGAGGTATCCCTCGTCGTCCTGGATCTCCTGGAAGACGAAGGACTTGATTTCGAAGCCCATCCCCTCGAGGTCGACGTGGGCCTCGTCGCGGACGCTCTCCTGGAAGCGCTTCTGGTCGCGGTACAGCTCCTCGACGGTGAGGGTACCGATGATGCCGCGCAGGTGACCGGCCACCGTCTCCTTGATGGTGGACTTGATCTGCTCCTGGGGCAGGCCCAGGAAGCCCTCGGCCGCCTTGCGGACGTGGTCCACGTCGCCGCGCACCTTGACCTGCGCCACCGCCCGGACGTTGATGGGGATGCCCTGCACCGTGTAGACGTGGTGCAGGTCGATGTCCAGGGTGATCATTTTCAGCGAGAGGTACTCGGCCTGCTCCCAGGCGGGAAAGACCAGCGTGCCTCCGCCGCGGACGATGCGGAAGCCTTCCACCTCGCCTTTTTCGTCGCGCACCTTCTTGCCCAGGATGCGGCGGCGTCCGTAGACGATCAGGGCCTCGTCGGGACCGGCCTTCTTGTAGCAGATGCGCACGATGACGTAGAAAGTCAGGATTGCGATGGGGACGGCGATCAAGCCGAAAATGACCAGGATGTCCATGTCGGTCCTTCCTCGTTAGGTGCCGGCACCCTCCGGCGGTTGCTCGCAGCTTACTACGGCGAGCCGCGCATGGCTATTCTCGTGGCACAGGCATCCTGTCTGTGATTCCCGTGGAACCGCGCGTAAGCCTGGTCCGTTCTGAGGGGGCTACCTCCCGAGACTCGTTTGGGATAGTCTCGCCGGTGTGAAGATCCCCAAGAAACTCCTCCGCCGGGCCCGCCGTGAGCTGGAGCCCCTCCAGGCAAGCCCCGACCCGCAGTGGGAGCGTTGGCTGACGGCAGCGGCGGTGCTGGCCCTGGCCGAACTGCGGGACACCTTCGAGTGGATCCAGCCGCCCCCCGCCAACACGGCACTGGCGTGGGTCCAGCAGAGCGTGATGCTGGGCTTCCGGCCCCAAGAGCCGCTGCACCTCGGACCCGATCCGGACGACGAGGCAGCGGAGCAGGCTCGAAAGACGCTGTCTCCCCTGGACGAGCCGCAACAGGAGTCGCTCCGCTGCCTGGGACTCAAGACGCTCGAAGGCAACCTGAGCTGGCGCAGCGTGCCCGCCTTCACCCACCTGGAGCAGGGGGACGCCCCATGATCTACGTGGGGACCTCGGGCTTTTCCTACGCCGAATGGAAGGGCAGCTTCTACCCGGAAGACCTGCCCCAGAAACAGTTCCTCTCCTACTACTCCAGCCGCTTTCCCTCCACCGAGATCAACAACACCTTCTACCGCATCCCT
>JBFGHG010000306.1:0-5077 GCA_041578395.1 Acidobacteriota bacterium | reverse complement strand
GCTGCTGTTCTCGGTCCATGCCGGCGGCGGCGGGGGCGGGTTGTTTCTCCGCGACCGGCAGGGAACGCTGACCGCGGCGGTGGTGGACGGGCAACGGTTGGCTTCGGGGGAGCCGTTGGCTGTCAGCGTGTTTCCCCCGCCAGGCCCCTTCCCTTCGCTGGAAGAGCTGCTGCTGCGGGTCGTGCGGCCGCGCGACGCCGCCAACTTCGTCTTCCACGCACGGGTGGCCGCAACGGGCGTCGGCGCCTTCCTGTGGAGCCGGGGACGCATCGAGAGGATTCCCGAATCCAGCCTCCTGCGGCTGGTGGCGGCAAGCGGCGAACTGCTCGATTTCCTCGACCCGCTGGAGCTGGACGGCCAGGGGAGGATCTACCTGCGCGGGAGCTTCTGCTGCCGCCCGGACGGCGTCTCGCTGCTGCGCGCGGATTTCAACGCTTCCCGCGTCGAATACCTCCCCTTCCTGGCGTCCTCCGGCGAGCGGGGCGGATCGCTACGCTGGGACACTGTCGTGGACTTTTTCAATCCGGATTTCCTGGAGGCCCCCGCCGAGCTGCAGCTGTACTCCGCCGAGGGCCTGCCGGTGGCGCGCGACGACAGCCTCCTCGCGCCGGCCACCGCGGTTCGCTTCGAGGCGGGCGGCCTGGCGGGCAGCGCTGTGGGGCACGGTTCGATCGAGGCGCCGGGTATCCGGGGCCTGAGCGCGGCCGCCCGTTTCCAGATTCGCCGCGACGGGGTGCTGGTCAGCCAGAGCGCGATCGCGTCGCAGACGCCCGCGCGTCAGCACCGCTTCCTGGTCGACGATTCCGACGGAGGCGTCTCCAGTGTGGGCGTGAGCAATCCGTCCGAGCAGATCCTGGACATCCGTCTCGAGCTGCGGGACTCGAACTCCGCCCTGGTCGGCGAGGCCAATCGGCAGCTGCCTCCGCGCGGGCGACTCGCGGAACGGCTCTCCACCTTGTTTCCCGGCGTGGACCTGGACGGCTTCCTGGGCCGGATCGAGGTCCGTTCGGAGGCACCGTCGCTGGCGGTAGGCTTCCGCCAGAACGGCCTGCTGACCTCCTTTCTGGCCCCGCTACGGGCGCCCGAGCCCGTGCGGGACTGGGCGCTCGAACCGGTCGCCGTCCGATCGCAGGCGGCGGATAACAGCTTCCGACGCTTCCGCTCCGTCCAGGCCCGGGGTTCGCAGGTCCTGGTGTACGACATCGGCTCCACCATCCACTTGATCACGCCGGACCGGGTGATCGCGGTGAACGATCCGCCCGCGGGCAGTCCCTACTACGACCTGACGCCGGTGAGCTTCAGCGCCGCCGGCGAGATCGTCTTCATGGCCCGGCGCCGGTCCGACGACCGCTTCGAGCTGGTGCGCTGGCTGGCGGGCGAATCCGAGACCCTACTCGAGGAAGGGGTGCTGGTGGGCGGGCTGGAAGCCCCGTTTCCCCCCTTCCCGGGCGCCATCGACGGCTCGGAGGCGGGCGTCGTCCTGGGACGCGACCGGCTGGCGCTGCTGTCGGGGGGGCGCTTGACGATCCTGCTGTCGGGGCAGCAGCGGATCCCCGGCTCGCAGGACCGCTGGGAGCGCTTCTCGCTGGTCGATCTGAACGACGCGGGAGACGTCGCGTTCTGGGCGCAGGGCGTTCTGGCGCTGGTCCGCGACGGCTCGGTGCGGGTGCTGGCTCGCTCGGGTCAGCCCCTGGGCGCGGGACTTCCCGTGGTGGAAAGCGTGGGCAACTTTCAGCTGACGGAGCAGGGCGAAGTCTACCTGGCGGCCGACACCGGGTTTTTCGTCTACTCCGGAGACCGCTGGCGGGCGCTCCTGCTCCGGGGCGATCCGGCGCCCGGGTTCTCCGACCAGCTCGTCAGCAGCGTCCACAGTTTTCGGGTTGCAGAAAACGGCGAAGCCGCCGTGTTCGCGACCCTCGAACCCAATCCTGACATTCGAGGCGACGGTGGGGCTCTCTTCGCCGTATCGAGCTTCCGGCCGGCACGGCTGCTGGCTGCGGATCGGACGTTCCGGCCGGCGGAGGAGTTCCTGCTCACCCGCCTTACCGAGTTCGCATGGAACGACGCGGGTTGGCTCGTCTTCACCGGCTTCGACCTGCAGGGCCGCCCGGTGCTGCTGCGGACGCTGGACGGAAGTCCTGTTCAGCACCTGATCACGGGCGACCTGTCGCCGGCCACCGCCTACAGCCGGCGTCCGGCGCGGGTGCGGGAGTTCACGCGCATCTGGTCGGTCGATGCCGCCGGGCGGCCGCTGGTGGACGCCGAGGTGTCGGGCGAGTCCGGCAGCGGCCTGTTCCGGGCGCTGCCCGGCAATCCCCACCGGCTCTACTTTCCCCACCTCGTGTCGGGACGCTGGGGCCCCTTCGAGTACCAATCGCGGCTGTTGCTGCACAACTCCGGCGAGGACGCCGCCGCGGTGGTGCTCGAACTGCTGGACGAAGCCGGCATCGTGCGGGACCGGCAGGCCGCGTTCGTGCCGCCCGCGGGTACCGAAGCGATCTCGCTCGAGATGGGCGAATCGTTCGCCGGATGGGCGCGGCTGAAGGTGGCCGGCGGGCGGGTCGACGCCACTGCCCGGCTGAACCTTCGACGGGACGGCCGGCTGTCGGGGGAAGTATCCATTCCCAGCCGCCTGCCGACCACGGAAGGAGTGCTGCTGGCCGAGGACGGACCGCGCGTTCTGACGGGGACCGCCGTGGCCAATCCCTATCCGCGCGCCGTGGAGGTGACGTTCGAACTGCTGGCACCGGACCCGGAGCAGACTCGGCGGGCGGTCCTGCGCCTGGGGCCGCACCAGCAGCGGGCGGTTCTCTTTTCGGAGCTCTTTGTGGACTCGGCCGAAGGGGGCCGCCGGCCGGTCCGTTTCGAAAGCCCCTTTCCCGTGCCGGTGATCGCCTTGACGCTCGAGGAGTCGATTCTGACCAGCATCCCCCTGCGCGATTGAGTCTCGCGTCGCGCTGCAGTAGCCTCCAGTGCAAAGGAGGCTCGCCATGGCGGCAGAAAAAAACGGCGCACGCAAACCGGTCGGGCGCGATCTCGAGCGGATCCTCGAGTTCATGATCATCCCCGAACCCCTCATCAGCTTCCTGCAGGAGGACTCGCACAACAAGGCCTACGAGCTGGTGATCGACTTGAACCTGGTGTACCCGGAGGGGCGCGAAGCGGCGCGCAAGCGGGCCCGCGAGCTGATCGAGCAGGTGATCCGCAAGAACCGCAGCAACCCGAAGCAGTGGGGCATCCGCGAAAACAAGAGCGAGTTGTGTCCCCGCTACCTGTTCGCCCGCCTCACCAAGAGCGAGATCCTGGAGTTGGTGGAGCTGGACAGTGCGGGAGGAGGGTCGCTGACGGGCGACAACCCCCGCTGCATCTACAAGATCTGGTACGACTTCGAGGTCGAGCCGCAGCTGACCAAGTCGCTGGCGACGATCAAGGCCGACGCCGCCCGCGCGGCTTTTTCGGCCGTGGGGAAGGGCATCGTCTGGGCGGTGATCGACTCGGGGATCGACGCCAACCACCTCCATTTTCGCCAGCACGGGAACCTGCAACTGCGGCCCCCCGTGGCTCACGTGGACTTCACCGGCATCGACTTTCGCGAGGAGCCCGAGCCCACCGACGAAACGGGTCACGGCACCCACGTCGCGGGCATCATCGCAGGAGAATTCGCGAAGACGGAGGACCAATCCGCGGTGGGGCTGTACCGCGCCCGCGCCTCCTCCAACCAGAGCGTCTACCGGCAATACCCGCTCGAGGCCGTCAGCGGGGTGGCGCCGCAGTGCAAGCTGGTGAGCCTGAAGGTTTCGGGCGCCGGCGGCGGGGAGGGGATGAGCAACGTGCTGGCGGCGATCGGCTACATCCAGATGATCAACTCCCACGGCCAGATGATTCAGATCCACGGGGTGAACATCAGTTTGGGGCACGACTTCGACCCGGAGTGGTTCGCCAGCGGGCAAAGTCCCCTGTGCAACGAGGTGGACCGGTTGTCCGACTCGGGCGTCTGCGTGGTGGTGGCGGCAGGCAACGGCGGCTACGGCGCGCTCGAGACCCGCTACAAGGGGAAGATCCAGGCCACCTTGAGTCAGACGATCCGCGACCCGGGCAACGCAGCCAACGCCATCACGGTGGGGGCCACCCACCGCGAGTTCCCGCACCGCTACGGGGCGTCGTTCTTTTCCGCCAAAGGCCCCACCGGGGACGGCCGCGTCAAGCCGGACCTGCTGGCGCCCGGCGAAAAGGTGATCTCCTGCGCGACCGGACGCTACGCGCGCGACGCGGTGCAGCAGATGAGCAGCACGGTGGAAGGCTCGCCGGCGCTGTACATGGAAAACAGCGGAACCAGCATGGCCGCCCCCCACGTCTCGGGCGCGATCGCCGCGTTCCTGTCGATCCGCCGCGAATTCATCGGCCAGCCCCGCAAGGTCAAGGAGATCTTTTGCCGCGCCGCCACCGACCTGGGCCGCGAGCGCTACTTCCAGGGCCGTGGCCTGCTGGACGTGATGCGGGCGATCCAGTCGATCTGAGCGGGGTCACAGCTATCGAGTATCGTTTTCGGCTGCCGGTTCGGTTGCGCGGTTCGCTGCGTTAAAATAGACACAGTGGTGATTCAGATTCTGCCCCTGCTGGTAGCCCTGCTGCCGCCTCCCGCGGTGCAGCAGCCCGAACTGCGTTCGCTCGTCTACCAGGCCCCCGCGGGAGGATATCGGGGGCTGTCCGGAAACGTCACGATCTACGACCGTTCCCACGCGGTCGTCATCGGCATCTCGGACTACCGCCAGCTCCCCGATCTTCCGGGTGCGGTTCGCGACGCGCGGGCGGTGGCCGAAGCTCTGGAGAAGCACGGCTTCGAAGTGACGCTGCTCGTGGACGGAGACGCCAGCCGCGGCCGGATCGCCGAAGAGCTGGGCGACCGTCTTCCCCGCCGAGTCGGGGAACGTGAGCGCGTCCTGATCTACTTCGCCGGGCACGGAGTCACGGTGGGGCAGGGTCCGGCGGAGATGGGCTACCTGATGCCGGCCGAGGGGGACAACCAGCGCCGGGTGGCGACGGGGATCGCGATGCGGGAGCTGCAAGCCTGGCTGGC
>JBFGHG010000305.1:0-5080 GCA_041578395.1 Acidobacteriota bacterium | reverse complement strand
TTCGATCTCGATCCGACCGTCCCGAAAACGGACTTCGACGGGAGTCCCACCGCTGAGTCCCGCCCGACGTCGGATCTCCTTGGGAATGACGATTCGACCAGCCTTGTCTATGGCAGTTGAGCTGGCAATCTTCATGGTATCGATACTACCATGAACTGCCGCATCTTCGCTCGGCGGTTCCGAGGCATCGAGAGGGGACCGACCGAGCTCTCCTCTCGCCAGTACGCCTCCGGGAGCCCACCGGCGAGCCGCCCGAATCAAAGCGGTGGCGAGCCACCGCACTTCCGCCTCAGTGCGAGAGCAGGCGGGAGCGGGTGGAGCGGTCGGCCGGGGTGAGGGCGTCGACGGCGGCCTCGGCGACCTTCACCCAGCGCTCGTGCTTCCAGTGCTTCAGGTAGCGCTCGAACTGGCGGCGCGTCGAGAAGACCTCGAACGAATCGGGGCCGCTGATGGCGATGATCGAACGGCAGTGGCTTCGCACCTTCTCCTCGTCCGCCGCGCGCGACTCTCCCAGGTGGTACGGAGCCAGCATTTCCAGCTCGGCCAGCGTGCCGTGCCCCCAGGCCTTGGTCGCTCCCTGCCCCTGCTCCACGTCGCGCTGGGCCAGCTGCTCGGCCAGCAGCTGGGTGACCGGTTCCGGCTCCCCCTCCAGAATCGCCGTCAGGCTGAGCGCCTGCGTGGAGACCCAGTGGTGCTTGCTCCGGTCCACCGCCCACTGCTCCATGGCTTCGCGGTAGGAGGACAGTGACGACTTCAGGAATTGCTCGCTCTCCTTCCCCTGTTTGCGGCGGGCGTGCAGCAGTGAGATGCGCTTGCGCGTGGAGCCGCACATCCCGTAGAACTCCGCGCGCCGCGTGCGGTGCTGGATTTCGTCCCCCTCCGGCAGCCGGGATCTCCACAACTCCAGCAGTTCTTCGGTCCGGGCCAGCGCCTTGTCGACCTCGGGGACCGGCGTCCCGTCGTCGTCGGCCAGCTCCAGACAGCGGTCGATGGCCCGCTTGGTCTGGCTCTCGAAGAAGGCCGAGACCTCCTCGTCGAAATCGGCCGGGACCGTCGCGTAGGCGACCAGGCTGGCCCAGTCGTGATCCCGCTCGGCCCGCATGAAGAGCAGCCGGCGCACCTCGTACAGCGCCCGGCGCGGGTCGTCGCCCCGCAGCAGCCGCGGGTAGAGCGCCGAGGTCATCTTCACGGACCCCACCTTGGTCAGCGGAAACTGGGAGGCGAAGACCCAGGGAATGCCGGCCGTGTGCAGGTCGTGGGCCAGGCTGCCGCCCGGCACCAGCACCGTGTTCACGTTGCCCGAATCGCAGGTGGCCAGCGTGACCACCAGCGGCAGCGACCGGCGTGCCGCGTCCCGGCTCTCCGCCTGCAGCGCCTTGGCCAGACGCTTGCCGCTGACCACTTCCATGGCGCTGGGCCGGTCCTGGCGGCACAGCGCCACGCCGAAACGGGTCTCGCCGCCGAATTCGAGGTGGGCGCCATGCGCGAGCACGTGGACGTGCGTGAAGTCCTCCTGCGAACACAGCTCGTAGATCGATTCGATGCTGGCGTTCGGCAGCACCCGCAACCGCTCCTTGACGTACTCCAGACGCCGCTTCGCCTTCTCCTCGGGCGTGTCCTCCTTCCCGCCGCGGCTCTTGGGATGACGGATCCAGGGCCCCAGCGACTCCCGCAGCGCCTGGACGTGAGCCTTCAAGGGCACCGTCATGCCGGCGGGCTCGGCGGCCACCACCAGGATCTTGGGCTCCCGCGGCTCGTCCCAGCCGAGCTTCAGGGAACGCGTCCAGCGCGTTTCCCGTGTCACCACGATCGGCATCTGAAACTGCAGCAGGAACTCCAGTCCTCCGCCGGGGGACGCCTCGGGGGCGACGGCCATCTCGAAGGGGATCATCGAGAGCTCGGAGCCGGACAGCACCAGGCGCAGGTGAATCATGTTGTCGCCCGGGTCGCCCGCCCGGGCGGCCGAGGCCCCCACCGCCTTCCACTCCTCGGCCAGCAGCGTCTGCAGCTTGGCGTAAATCCGCTCCACGTCGCCGCCCACTTCCGCGACGGTCGACTCCCGCACGCGGTTGGGGAGCCGGACCGTGCTCGTGCCGCTGGCGGAGAAATAGCGCAACCGCTCCAGCCGGCTCAGCAGCTGGTGATGCTCGAGGTCGATGTGAAAGGTCACCGGCGATCCCTCGCCGCACAGCGCCATGTAGGGCGTCAGCGGAGACAACAGCTGGTTGTGGGCGGGACCCGGCCGAATGAACTCCAGCTTGACGGTGTGGAATCTTTGCATGGCCTCAGCTCAGGATGAAAGGCTTCGTGTCGGGTTCGCGGACCAAAGCGACGGCGCCCCCGGGAGCGTCCTGCACCTGGAACAGCTCTCCCACCACGCGGTTGCGCCCCGCCGAGATGCGGACCACGTTGGTCCGGTCCAGCAGCAGCGGCACGGTCCCTTTGGGACCGGGGATTTTGGCGTCGTCCAGGGCCTTCAGGCCTCCCTGCAGGAACGCGGCCCAGACCTTGTCCTCGAAAGCCTTGGGGTCGGCCAGGACCTGCGACGTCAACTGCAGGGTTCGAATCCAGGTCCCGGCGTTGTAGTAGTAGCCGCCCCCACCCATCTCGAGGGCGCGCGCCAGGTGAGTGTGCCCGGTGACCGTGAAGTCCACCTCGCCGCCCACCCGCGGCTGGATCGCCTGGAAGAGTTCGTCCTTGTCGTTGGTCACGTCGAAGGTAGCGTCCTCCTTCAGCCAGTCCTGCAGCGCCCGGCGCAGCCCATCGGCTTTCGACACCAGGCCCAGCTTGGCCTTCACCAGGTCGAACACCCCCAGCGTCTCCTGGCCGTCGCCGCTCGCCTCCAGTTCGGCGCTGCGGCCGTCGGCGAGATTCGTTTCCGCGCTCAGCAGGAGCGTTTCCTCGGACTGCGCGGCGTTGCCCGTGGCCTGCCGCTGCACTTCCCGGCGCAGCTGCGGGCCCAGCAGTTCGACCAGCGCCTCGTCGACCGAAACCTGCGCGGGATCCACCATCTGGGCGCCCAACAGGTCCTCCACGAACTCCTTTCCACGGCGTTTGTCGCGCAGGATGGGAAAGGCCTGCGAGAGGTCGACCCCCTCGAAGGCCTCCTTGTCCAGGGCCAGCAGCACGGCGAAGACGGAAGCGGTTTCGGGCTTGAGCACGTCCACGAAGGGAAAGCGCCGCTTGATGGAGTTCATCACGTCGACCACCAGCCGGGTGCCCGCGTTGGGCTCCCACCTCCGCCTCTCGATCGCCCGGCCGGCGCTCATGGCGTTGGCCAGCTGGCCCAGCCGGTTGTAGTCGACCAGGTTCCAGGGGTCCAGCTCGTTGCCGTGAGTGCAGAACACCCGCGCCCCGCCCACCTTGCAGGCCACCCCCTGGCCGTAGGCGGCGAAGTTGACACGCGAGCGCGCGTCCCCCTTCCCGCCGCTCAACCCGTCGCGCAGGAAGTCCTGGACGTACGGCAGAGCCAGCTCGATGTCGTGGTTGCCGATCACCAGGAAGAGGTGCCGCTTGGGGGTCTGGACGAACTCCGCGAAGGCCTGCCAGACGGGCCGGAAGGACTCGTCCTCCCAGAGGTGCTCCATCATCCGCTTCAAGGTCGGGACGTCCAGCGCCGCGTATCCGTCCACCTCTTCTTCGGCCAGCGAGTCGAAGACGTCGCCGTTGACCACCAGCGCCACCTCGTCCCGCTTGCGGCGCGTGGCGAGTTCGCGGATCAGGGCGCCCAGCCGCTGGCCCCGGTTGAAGATCTGAAAGTTCCCCTGCGCGCTGCGCCGCCCCCCCATGTGAAGGTCCGACACGACGTGCAACTCGTCGAATTCCGGAGGATAAGCCATGAGATTGTCCGTGAGTATAGCAGTGGGGTCACCGATTGAAAATCTAAAATCCGGTCAGCGGCGGAAAGCCGGCCGGGGGGCGGCGGTGGCGGGTGGCCTGCTCGTAGGCGTAGGCGAACCCGAACAGTTTGCCCTCCGCGAACGGGCGCGCCGCCAGCTGCAGACCCGCCGGAAGCCGTCCCTGGCTGAACCCCATCGGCACCGTCACGGCGGGCATTCCGGTGGCCGGGGCCAGCCGCTGGGAGTTGTCTCCGCGGTACTCTTCCCGCGCCTTCGCGAGGTGGGCCGGCGGATGGGTCCAGCTGGGGTAGACGACGGCGTCCACCCCGGCCGCATCCATCGACGACACCACGTCCCGCAAGAACGCCTGCCGCCCCGGATGCTCGGCGTAGTCCGGGCAGGGCGGGTCCCAGTCGCGGGGGTGGACGTCGGCGGGCCGGCTCAGGTAGAACTCCATCCGGTCCTCGACGTAGGGCGCGAACCGGCCGGCCTCGAAAGCCTCCATCACGTCGCGGATGGGAGCCCCGGCGCCCAGCGAGTCCAGGTAGCGGGCCGCGTCGTAGCGGAAGCGGGGGCAGAAGTTGCCCCGCTGCCGCAGGTGCTCGCCGAAGTTGGCCGCCTCGAAAGGGTCCACGATCTCGGCTCCCAGGCGACGCAGGTCGGCCAGCGCCGCTTCGAAGAGCCGGCCCACTTCGGGGTCCATCTCCGCCGGATCGGCCAGCGCCCGCAGCACGCCCAGCCGGGCCCCCTCCAGGGCGTCCGGGCGGAGGAACTCGAGGTAATCGGCTTCCTTCCGTTCCCTCCCCGGCTCCGTGTAAGGGTCGGCCGGATCGTAGCCGGCCACGACGTTGAAGATCCGGGCGGCGTCCTCGACGGTACGCGTCATGGGTCCGGCGATGTCCCGGTCGAAGGAGAGCGGAATCACCCCGTCGCGGCTGGTCAGCCCGATCGTGGAACGGGTGCCGAACAGGGCCAGGTGCGAGGCCGGCCCCCGGATGGAGTTGCCTGTGTCCGTCCCCAGTCCGGCGACGCCGAAGCTGGCGGCCACCGCCGAGGCCGTCCCCCCGCTCGAGCCGGCCGGGACGCGCTCCAGTGCGTAGGCGTTGGCGGTGGTCCCGGCGGTGGAGCTGACCGTCTGGCGCGGGCTGAAGGCCCACTCGGCCATGTTCGACTTGGCGAGCACGAGCGCGCCGGCCTGCTTCACGCGGCGCACCTGGAAGGCGTCCTTGTGCGAGACGAAG
>JBFGHG010000304.1:0-5089 GCA_041578395.1 Acidobacteriota bacterium | reverse complement strand
CCGGCCGTCCTGCAGGAAGTCAAGGGCTGGCTGGACCGGCTGGACGCCCCCTCTTCCAACACCAGCGTGCGGACCTTCGTCTACCAGGTGGAAAACAACACCGCCGCCAACATCGCCGAGATCCTGGCGCAGCTGTACGAGGACGGCACCGGCCTGCCCTCCTCGCCGACGGGAGCGCAGCGGGAAGAAGGGCAGCAGCCGGATCAGCCCCGCCGCCGGGAAGCCGGGTTTCTGCCCGAGGGCCAGCAACAGACGTCGCTGGGGCCCTCCCTGTCGTCCCGCAGCGCCCAGTCCGGCGTGCGCGCCGTGGTCAGCGGCAACGTCAAGATCATCGTCAACGAATTCAACAACTCCCTGATCATCCAGGGGACCGAAGCGGACTACCAGTTCCTGCGGGCCACCATCGAGCAGCTGGACGTGCTGCCCCGGCAGGTCCTGATCGAGGCCCGCATCTACACCGTGGAACTGCGCAACGACCTCTCCTACGGCGTCAGCGCCTTCCTGCGGGAGCGCGGCTCGGTGGGCACCGGCGACGGCACCATGATCACCGACATGCTTCCGCCCCCCACGGTCGGCTCCCTCACGGGAGGGACGCTGGGTGCGTCCACGCGTGTCTTCGTGGGCGGCGACCGCCAGATCGACGTGATGATCCAGGCGCTGCGGTCACGCACCCGGGTCGAAATGCTGGAGGCCCCGACGCTGCTGGTGGTCGACGGCACCGAGGCGCAGATCAACGTGGGCGCCGAGATCCCGGTCAGCACCGGCTCGTTCGGCGACCCCGTCCGCTCGGGGCAGACCGCGGCCTTCGTGAACACGATTTCGTTTCGGCCCACCGGCACCACCCTGCTGCTGCTGCCCCGCATCAGTGCCAGCGGGATCGTCAACATGGACCTGGCCATCGAGGTCAGCGCCGCCACCGGCGACGTCCTGCTCCCCACCATCAACCGCAACTACGTGCAGACTTCGCTGATCGCCCGGGACAACGAGACCATCGCCATCGCCGGGGTGATCAGCGATTCGCTCAGCAACACCCGCAACCGCATTCCGTTGCTGGGCGACATCCCGATTTTCGGAGCCCTGTTCGGCAACACCGCGAAGAACAAGCGGCGCTTCGAACTGATCTTCCTCATCACGCCCCGCGTGGTGCGCAACGTCGCCACCGCCGCCGAGCTGACGCTCGAGTTCCGGCGGGCGCTTCGCAACGCCTACCAGTACGTGAAGGAGATGGAGGACGCGGAGACGGAGCTGAAGCAGAAGCGGTTGGAGCAGGAGCTGGAGGCGCAGCTGCCTCCGGAGGAAACCACGCCCGCGCCGCCGCCCGGCAGTTGAGGGCACTTCGAACAGAGGTCGTGGGCCGGCCTTTCAGGCCGGTGTTGGGAGTGACGGGCAGGGATAGCCGCGGCTACCGCGGCTCGGCGGACTTGCCGGCGCAGGATTCCAGGTCCTTGGCCCTGCGAAAGTCGCTCAGGGCCTCCCGGTAGCGCCTCTGCTCCTGGAAGATCTTGGCCCGCAGCATCAGCAGTGGAAACTCGTTCTCACATTGCCGCATCCGGGCCAGGGCCGTGTTCGCCACTTCGTGCGCCACGCCGAACTGCCCCGTCTCGCGCAGGCGCGAGGCGATCTGCCAGGCCGATTGCGCCACCAGCCGCTCTTTGCCGCAGCCGGGGCCCAGGTCGAGGTCGAGGATGCTCTGGAATTCCACCAGCACGTCCTGGAAGCGCTGCTCGTCCAGGACGACCTGGATGGCACCGTGAATTGCCGCCGCCTGGCGGATCTTGGCCTTGCACGGGTCGGCGGGGCGCTCCACCTCGCGAGGCAGCGTCTGCTCCTGCCCCCAGAGAGAGACGCTCCCGGCGGACACCATCGAAAGTGCGGTCAAAACTACGGCGGATCGGAGCGACCTCTTCATTGCGGGCTCCTCGTATCGTCGAATGGATTCCCTTCGACGGCCAGCGATTCGAAAAACGGATTTTCGGGGACCTGCGGCATCATCTCGTAAGCGGCGATGTCCCTCTGAGCCTCGGCATCGATGCGGCCGGAGTTCCAGAACAGGCTGCCGGAGATGATCGCCAGCAGCAGGCAGGCGGCCGCGGCCAGCCCGGCGCGGGGCCGGGCGGCGATCCACTGCGGCGGGCGCAGGACACGTCCCGGAGCCGGCGCGATCCTGGCTTCGATTTCCGCCCACAGGCGCTGCGGGGGCTCGAGCTGGAACTCGTCGCTCGCCAGCCAGGAAGTCAGTCGCTGCTGCTGCCGCAGGAACCCCCGGCAGGACTCGCAGTCGTCCAGATGCAGCCGCACTTCACGCCGCTCCCGTTCGGAAAGAGCGCCGTCCAGGTCGCTGCTGATCTGGATTCTCCACTCGCGGCAGGTCATGACTTCCTTTGCAGGTACTCGTTCAAGTGATCTTTCACGATCAGGCGCGCCCGGTAGATGTCGGTCTTGACCGACAGCAGCGAACGCCCCACGATCCGGGTAATGTCTTCGTAGCTGAAGCGGTGGAAAACCGCCAGCACGAAGACGTCCCGGTACTTCGGAGTCATGGCGTCCAGGGCTCGCTGCACGACGGATCGCAACTCGCCCGACAAGACCGCCTGCTCCGGATTCAGACCGGGTGTCTCGTCTTCGAGAAACTCATAGTACCCGGTATCCTCGTCGTCGATCGAGACCATCGCGGTCCGTTGCTCCCGGCGGAGCTTCTGGTAGACCTCGTTGCGGGCGATCCGATACAGCCAGTATTTGAACTGGGCCGGATCGCGCAACCTGGGAAGCTCGCTGTGGACCTTGACGAAAGTCTCCTGCGTCAGGTCCTCGGCTTCCTGGCTCGAACCGCTCAGGCGCCAGATGAAATTGAAGATCGGCTTCGCGAACGACTCGTACAGTCGCTGGAAGTCTTCGATCGACCCGCCCTGAGCTCGTTCGACGACCTTCCGGAGTTGCTGGGGGTTGAACTCTTTCGGCATCGCTCGATTTGCCCCGATTACGTTGAGGGCACATTGCGAAGCCGATCACCGTACCAGCCTCTCCTCTCGAATACAATGGAAACAGATGATTTCGAGAGCCAAAAGTTGCAAAGCAACGGCGTCCGCGGAGGGGATGCCGGCGGCCACCAGCCCCGCGGGAGCCGGTCGGCCCTGCGTAAAAATTGGCCAACTCACCCAAAAGCGCCCGTACGGTCACACTTTACAAGGGCCTGGCCGGTTCAGTATAAGGTATGTTGGTGAATTGCAGGGGGTTAGTGCGTGAGTAAGAAGGGTGCTCGATTGCAGGCAGTCGCGTGGCTCTCGAAGTCCGCCTGGTACCTGCTGGCCACCATACTGCTGCTGACGCTGCCGATGTTCAGCGACTGGGACCGTCCCGCCCCGGCCGCCCCGGAGCAGGCGAGCCGGCAGCCGATGGAAGCGGTCCAATCGGGCTCCGTGCAACCCGAGGCTTCACCTTCCTCGCTGGCCGGCTCCCGTCTGCGGGAACCCCGCCCGCGGGTGCCCAACTCCCGGAGACCGCCCGCGCCCACCCGGTCCGCGGGGCTGCGCCGGGGAGAAGACCGCCCGGCGCGCGCCCGGCTGGAGGCGTCCCGGCAGCGGCAGTCGGTGGCGGCCCAGGACCCGGACTCCTCCGCATCGGTTCGGTCCCAGCGGGCGAGCCGGCAGGCCCCGGCCCCGCTCCCGCCGCTGGCCCAGACCGCCAAGCGTACCGGCGCGCCGCCGCCGGCCACCGGTGCGGTCCTCCCGGCGGACAGCGAACTCCAGCGCGGTTATCAGCAGGCCTATGCGGCACTGTTTCCGGAATCGGTGTCCGGAGTGGCGCGGGCCAACCAGGAGAACCCCTTCGACGACTCGGTCAGCCCGGGCGACAACTCGGGCGGCGACGGTTCCGCCCCGCCGGCCACCGGCTCGCCGCCGGACACGGAGAACCCGGCCCCGGACCCGGATCCCGCGCCCGAGCCGGAACCCGAACCGGAGCCCGAACCCGAGCCCGATCCGGCGCCGGAGCCTGACCCGGGGTCCGATCCAGGCGACGGGGGCGACAACGCCACTCCCGAGCCGGACGAACCACCACCGCCGCCCGAACCCGACCCGGTGCCCGAGCCGGAGCCGCCCCGCCTCCTCTACAATTTCCTGTTGGTGGGCGACTTCCCCGGGAATTCCAGCGTGGTCTCTCGCGCCAACCTGGTGGGGAACACCTTCGTCTTCGAAAACTCGTACGAGCTGGATTTCTTCCCTGGCTCCCTGCACAGCATCCTGGGCTTCGAAGAGGGGGAGAAGCTGCTGACGGGAGATTTCAACGAGGACGGATGGACTGATTTCTTGGCCAGCCGCGTGGTTCCCTCTCTCGGTTCGGTGATCGAGTCCTACCTGCAGGTGGCCCCCGGGCGGTTCGAACTGCAGGCCGCCGTGGTGCTCTACCTCGAGGAAGCCGTCTCGCTGGCCCTCTTCGACGTCACCGGGGACGGCGAAGAGGAGCTGATCGTGCTCACCTCCGGGCGCGACCGCCTGCTGATGTATCAGCGGCAGGGCCGCGACTGGACCTTCCTCCGGGAAATGGACGTCCCGTTCCGCGCCGGAGCGCTCATGGTCACCTCGTCGGGAGCCCCTCCGGGGAGCCGCCTGCTGTTCGTGGTCGACTCGGAGCTGGGGCTGGCCGTCAACTTGAACCCCCGTTTCCCGGACAGTCTGCGCTTCGGGTCTCAGGCGCCCAACAACCACCTGCTGGTCACCCGGATCGACTGGTACGGAAGCGGCGAATCTCCGGTGCTGTTGTTCGCGTTTCAGGACATGCTGGTGCTCGCTGAACGGCGCGCGGGTTCGGTGGAGACGATCGCCGCCTTCGACCTGCGGGCCGGGGTGCCCGAGGTGATTCTGGGCGACTACCTGGGAACCGGGCAGCGCCAGCTGTTCTTCGTGCCCTAGCGCGACAACCCGCTGCACTAGCCGGCATTATTCACGAACCTTTCGGCTGCGAGCGCGGATAGCACGCCATCTCGGAGCGTGCTCGCTCCTCCCTCCTCGACATACGGTACAGTATGCCTGCGTCGTTCGTCGCTGTGCTGCCCCGATCTGACGCACTCTTCACGCTCTCGCGGCGAAACTTT
>JBFGHG010000303.1:0-5089 GCA_041578395.1 Acidobacteriota bacterium | reverse complement strand
GAGGCCCACGGACTCACTGCTGCAGGAGTTCCTCTTCGTTTTGGTTCCTGACTCCTCTCCCCGGCCCCACGCGCCGGGACGGGCCCGGAAGAAAACACCTCGAACGGGACGCCGTACCCGAGGACATCGATCCCCTTTACCCCCGACCCGGTCAGAGGGTCCGGCGCGGGAGCTCGCCGTGTTCCGGCCAGTATCGCTAGAGGTTCGGCTGGAAACTCCAAGAAAGACGGCCCCGCGATCGATTACCATGTCCGGTGTGACGAGCAAGAACGACCTGCCGCTGCTGCGCACGCTGCTCGAGGAGCAACGCGTCCTTTCGCTGGCCCTGAACATCGAGGGTAAGCCCCACGCGAGCGTGCTCCCCTTCGTTTCGCTGCCCGACTTCTCCGGTGCCGTCGTGCACGCCTCGGGTCTGGCCCGCCACAGCCGCGGCCTGGTGGCGGGGGCCGACTTCTCGGCGGTCATCCACCTGCCCGACCGTCCCGACGTGGACCCGTTGCAGCTGCCGCGGTTGCTGGTGGACGGCCGGGTCGAGCCGGTGCCGCGGGAGTCGGACGAGTACGGCGAGTTGCGCCGGCTCTACCAGCAGCGCTTTCCCTCCAGCGAGATCACGTTCTCGCTGCCCGACTTCGAGCTGCACCGTTTGAGGTTCGGGCGCGGGAGGCTGGTGGCGGGATTTGCCCGCGCCTCGAGTGTGAGCTCCGAGGACTTCCAGCGTCTGACGGCAGATTGACACGGCGATGCCCGAACCCAAACCCGCCGCTGCACCCACCGAATTCGAATCGCTGAAGGAGATCTACCGCCTCTACGCCCACGACTTTCGCACGGACGAACTGGGCCGCCTGCCGGAGGAGACGCTGGACGCCTACCGCCTCTTCACCGCCGATCTGGACCGGCGGCGCTGGGAGGAGATGACGGCGGGGGAGCGGCTGATCGCGACCGTGCGCAGTTTTTTCCTGGGCCTGACCCTGCGCATGTCCCCGCTGCGCCGCTTGATGTTCCTGCTGGCGCTGGCGGCTTTCCCGGCTGGCTTCGTCTTCCACTGGGTCTACCTGGTCGCCTCCTTCCTGCTGCTGAACTTCGTGCTGATCCTGGAGATGGCCGACAAGCTCCTGCTCAAGGGGGACCTGCAGATCGCGCGCGAGATCCAGACGGGCCTGCTGCCGTCCGGCAGTTTCCTGCTGGCCGACCGCATCCAGGTACACGCCCGCAGCACCCCGGCCAACACCGTGGGGGGAGACTACTTCGACTTCCTGAAGCTGTCGGACACGAGCACCGGGGTGGCGGTGGGGGACGTGTCGGGGAAGGGGATTCCGGCGGCGCTGCTGATGGCCTATCTGCAGGCCAGCTTTCGGGCGCTCACCACGGTCCCCGAGTACAGGCTCGAGCAGCTGGTGGCGCGGGTCAACGAGCACATCTACCGCAACACCCCCAGCAACCGGCTGATCACCTTCTTTTACTGCGTCCTCGATCACGGGACGGGGAGCCTGAGGTTCTGCAACGCCGGGCACAATCATCCGCTGCTCTTCCGGAGCGACGGGACGCTGGTGAAGCTGAAAGAGGGAGGCCTGCCGCTGGGAATCCAGCCGGACGCGCCCTACGAGTGCGGCAGCCTCGACGTCCAGCCCGGCGAGACCCTGGTGTTGTACACGGACGGAATCACCGAGGCGGCCAACGCGGCGGGGGACGAGTTTGGGGAGCAGCGCCTGGAAGTGGTGCTGCGCCGGCATCTGGCCGAGCCGCCCGAGCGGCTGGCGGACCGTCTGATGGATTCGATCCGGGAGTTCGTCGGCAACAGCCGCTTCCGCGACGATTTGACTCTGGTCGTCCTCCGATTTTAGCCTCGATTCGATGGACTGGCAGACCTGGACGGCTTACGCCACGACGGTGGCGCCCGTCTGCGCCGCCGGGTGACGGGAGGGCTGCTGATCGGGGCGGGTCTGGCCCTGGCGGCGAAGCGGTAGAAGTGGCGCGGGCATCCCTGCCCGTGACCCTGCGGAGAATCACGGCCTGGAAGGCCGCGCCACAAGGGCCCGCGACGCGCTCCAGTAGGTCCCATCCACCTGAATCGTCATCACCGCCAGCGGCAGCGTGCTGCGGATCTCCGAGCTGCCTCGGAATACCTCCAGGTCGGTGAACAGCTCGCCCCCGGTGAAGAACTGCGCGATCTTCTCCCCCGGCCCCACGACGATCTAGCCGTCTCCCCAGACGCATCCAGCAGCTCCACCGTGACCGTGGCCGAGTCAGTCGCGGACGGATTGAGACCGTCAGATACGCCGAAAACGCCGCCGTCACCGGCTCGGGCAGGACGTCGAATCCTTCGATATCGAAACAAGTGGGGCCCGGGACTTTCCTCGAAGTCAAGCCGCCCGTGGTGCTACACTCCCGCCCGTGAGCGATGCCTTCGAGAGGACCTACAGCGGCGCGCCCTGGGAGTCGAAGGTGGGGTACTGCCGGGCGCTGAAGGCCGGCCGGCACGTCTACGTCACCGGCACCGCCCCCGTGGCCCCCGACGGCAGCGTCTTCGCTCCCGGCGACGCCTACCGCCAGGCGCAAAGGTGCTTCCGGATCATCGGCAAGGCCCTCGCAGATCTGGGGGCGACTCCGGCCGACGTGGTCCGCACCCGCCTGTTCGTCACCGACATCTCGCGCTGGAAGGAATACGGCCGCGCCCACCGGGAAGCCTTCGGAGACCATCCGCCGGCCACCACCATGGTCGAAGTCAGCGCCCTGATCGACCCGGACATGCTGATCGAAGTCGAAGCCGACGCCTATTGCCCCTGATCTGCAATCTGAAATGGACAGCCCCGTCCCCCGCTCCTATAATGCCGGGCAGTCGAGCGGTTCGAACGAACGTTCCAGCGGAAGATCGGACCGGGGGCACGATCACAGCGCGCGCCACTTCACACCGGACGCAATCCCCCCCGCCACGACTTCGACCCTTCGGGGAGGAGGACGACATGGGCCGCACTCTGGACTTCGTGCTTGGGATCGGAGGGGCCGCCGGGCAGGGCATCGCCACCCCGGGAAGCATTCTGGCTCGCCTCTTCGCCCGCCGCGGACTGCATCTGTGCGCCTACAACGCGCACCAGTCCATTATCCGCGGCGGGCACATCCTGCTCACCCTGCGCGTCAGCGACCAGCCGATTCACACCCACGGAGACGGTCTGGACCTGCTGGTCTGTTTGAATCAGGACACCATGGAGCGTCACCTCGGCCTGATGGAGCCGGGTACGCGGGTGCTGTTCAACAGCGACGCGGTCCAGGCCCGCGAGGCGGCCGCGGGTGTCGACATGGACCCGATTCCGGTGGTGGAGGTGACCGGCGGCAACCGCAACCGGCTGCTCCAGAACACCGTGCTGACGGGAGCGGCGGCGGCCCTGCTGGGGGCCGATTTCGAAGCGCTTCAGGAGATCCTCGAATTGCAGTTCGCCCGCAAGGGGGAGGAAGTCGTCCGGGAAAACGTGGGCGCGGCGCGGGCCGGCTTCGACTACACGCGGGCCCGCTACGACTGCCGCGGCCAAGGCCTGCCGCGGGGACCCAAGCCGCTGGCGGTCTGGAGCGGCAATGACGCCATCGCCATGGGCGGCGCCGCCGCGGGTGTGAAGTTCTACTGCGCCTACCCCATGAGCCCGGCCAGCGGCATCCTCCACTGGATGGCCGCCAACGCCCGCGACCTGGGAATCATGGTGCGCCAGGTGGAGGACGAGATCGGCGTGGCCAACATGGCCATCGGCGCCGCCCACGCGGGTTGCCGTGCCATGTGCGCCACCTCGGGAGGGGGTTTCGCCCTGATGACGGAAGCCATCGGGTCGGCGGCCATGATGGAGATCCCGGTGGTGTTCGTCAACGTGATGCGCGCCGGCCCTTCGACGGGCGTTCCGACCAAGACGGAGCAGGGGGACCTGTGGCAGTGCCTGGGGGCCAGCCAGGGGGACTTCGAGCGGCTCATCGTGGCCCCGCGCGACGCGCTGGACGCCTTCGACACCATGCCCCTGCTCTTCAACCTGGTGGACCGCTGCCAGTGCCCCGGCATCCTGATCTCCGACCTGCTGCTGTCGGAAGGCACCTTCAGCTTCGACCCCGAGCGGATCGACCTGCATCCCACGATCGACCGCGGCGAACTGATCACCACCGGCGCGGCGGCCAACGGCTATCTGCGCTACCGGGAGACGGACAGCGGGGTTTCGCCGCGCGCCGTGCCGGGTCTCGAGGGGTACGTCCACGTGGTGGCCACCGACGAGCACGATCAGGACGGAGTGCTGCTCAGCGACGAGTTCACCAATCCCGTGAAGCGGCGGCGCATGGTGGAAAAGCGGGCCCGCAAGCTGAACGGCCTGCTGGACCTGATCCCGGCGCCGGAGTTGGAGGGCCCCGCCGAGGCCGACGTCACCCTGATCGGCTGGGGGTCGACCTGCGGCGTGATCCGGGAGGCGGTGCAGCAGCTGGCCGGGCAGGGCGTGAGCGCCAACCATCTGCCGATCCGCTGGATCGTCCCCTTCCACGGGGCCGCCGTGACCGAAATCCTCTCCCGGGCCCGGCGCACGATCGTCGTCGAAAACAACTACTCCGGCCAGTTCTACCGCTACCTGCGCAGCGAAACCGGGCTGTCCGTCGACGGGCACGTCCGCAAGTACGACGGCGAACCGTTCCTCCCGCACCACGTTTCGGGAGCCGTCCTGGAGCAGCTGGCCGGCCGGACCGCCCATTCCGTGCCCGAGCACGAATTCATGGTTTGAAGAGGTGTACTCATGAGCGCGACTCCCCTGACCGTCATCGGCCGCGACACCGCCGCCACGGCGTCCAAAGCGGCGGACTACAAAGGGAAGGTGGACCCCGACTGGTGTCCCGGGTGCGGAGACTTCAGCGTGCTGCGCGCGCTGCAGGCGGCCTGCGCCGAACTGGGCCTGCAGCCGCACGAGGTCCTGACCGTGAGCGGCATCGGCTGCTCCTCCAACCTGCCCGGCTACTTCAACGCCTACGGGATGCACACGCTGCACGGGCGGGCCCTGGCGGTGGCCACCGGCGCCAGGCTGGCCAACCATCACCTGACCGTCGTCGCGACCGGCGGCGACGGTGACGGCTACGG
>JBFGHG010000302.1:0-5102 GCA_041578395.1 Acidobacteriota bacterium | reverse complement strand
TCTTAGTTGGCCTCGTAGCCCAGCACCCGGTCCAGCTCCAGGGGATGCCCCACCGACTCGTGGATGGTGAGCCAGAGGTGGGTGGGATCCAGCACCAGGTCGTACTTGCCCGCCTCCACCGACTTGGCGTCCAGCATGGCGCGCGCCTGGGTGGCCGCCTCGCGGGCGTCCTGGACCATGTCGTAGCGGTCGAAGTAGACGGTCGCCACGCCTTCCACTTTCTTCTCGGGGTTGCGCGCCAGGTATTCGTAGCCCAGGCCCATCGGGGCGCTCAACGCCTGCCGGTTCTGGAACTTCCCCGTCTCGCGGTTGCGGGCGGTCACGTTGAAGTTGGGCCAGATGCGGTGGACGTCCTGGTCGACGTACGACCCTTCGGTGGAGGCGAAGTACTTCTGCTCGTTGACCAGGAAGAGGACCGAGTTGACGAAGTCCGCTCCCGCCTCGAGGGCCGCCTGGTTGACTTCCAGCAGCAGCTCCACCTTCTCGGAGACCGGCACCTCGAAGGCGTTCTTCTCGATCGGGGTGCGCCAGGAGACCTCGCCGTGGGACTTGGCGGGGGCCAGCCGGACCGGCTCCTTCTGCAGCTTCGCGTTGGCCCTGGCGGTGGCCACGGCCTGCTCGGCCGCCCGGGCCAGCGATTCCTTGCCGACGTCGGAGGTGGCGGCGAATCCCCAGGTGCCGTCCGCCAGCACCCGCACTCCCGCCCCGAACGACTCGGTGTTGACGATGTTCTGGACCTTGTCTTCGCGGGTGAAGACGAACTGGTTCAGGTAGCGCCCGATGCGGCAGTCGGCGTAGCTGGCGCCCTTGGAGCGCGCGGCGTCCAGAGCCGCGTCGGCCAGCGCCTTGCGGTCCGCCCCGTCGTCGTTGCCGAAGACCGTGAACCCGGAGACGGTCCGGCCCATGATCGGAATCACGAGCCCTCCCATCCCGAGTCTCAGGAATTTTCTGCGGTGCAAGATAGACCTCCTCTTTGGTTCGTGTACGTGTTCCTAATACGGAAACCCTGCCGGGGAGGTTCCGCTTCGATTCAGTCGCCCAGCGAAATCCCCAGCGCCCGCGCGGTCGCGATCTGGTCCCCGTCCAGCGGGACCGTCTTCATGCGCCGGGTGGCGGCCTCCAGCGGAACGAAGCGCACGTGCGGCGGGTCCAGCGACACCATCTTTCCGAACTTGCCGGCCGCCAGCGCCCGCACCGCGGCCGCTCCGAAGCGCAGGGCGATGAGGCGGTCGTGCGCGGTGGGGGTGCCGCCCCGCAGCAGGTGCCCCAGCACCACCGCGCGGGTCTCTTTTCCGGTCAGTTCGCACAGTTCCGCCGCTACCTTGGGGCCGATGCCGCCCAGTTTCTCCAGCTTCCCGACCTGCTTTTCCACCACCGTGCGCCCGCCTCCCCGGGGCACGGCGCCTTCGGCGACCGCCACGATCGCGAAGTCCCGGCCCGCTTCGCTCCGCTCCCGGATCTTGCGCGCCACCGACTCCAGGTCGTAGGGGATCTCGGGGATCAGGATGGCGTCGGCGCTGCCAGCCACGCCGGCGTACAGCGCGATCCAGCCGGCGTAGCGGCCCATCACCTCGATCACCATCACCCGGTCGTGCGCTTCGGCCGTGGAATGCAGCCGGTCGAGGCATTCGGCGGCGAAGGCGACCGCGGTGTCGAAGCCGAAGGTGACCACCGTCTGGTCCAGGTCGTTGTCGATGGTCTTGGGGACACCCACCAGGCGGATGCCTTTGAGCGCCAGCCGGTGCGCGATCTCCATCGAGCCGTCCCCGCCCACCGCGATCAGCGCGTCCAGCTCCCGCTCCTGAAAGGCGGCCACCAGCTGGTCGGACAGGTCGTGCTCCTCCAGTTCGCCGGCTGCCTCGTTGCGCAGCGGGTACTGGAAGGGATTGCCCCGGTTGGTGGTCCCTAGAATGGTGCCGCCCAGGTGGGTGATCCCCCGGACTTCTTTGCGGGTGAGGCGGCACAGCCCCCCCTCCGGATAGCGGTCGGGGAGGAGCAGGCCGTTGTAGCCGTCGCGGATGCCGTAACATTCCCAGCCCAGGTTCAGCGCAGCCAGCACCGAGGCCCGGATGACGGCGTTGAGCCCCGGCGCGTCGCCGCCTCCCGTGGTGATCGCGATGCGTGAGATGCTGCCGCTCAGTCCTGCTCCCTCCTCGGCCCCCATCATAGCAGCCGGCTCGCACTTGTCTTCGGGGCGCGCGGGCGTAGAATGGACAGGCGATGGCGGTCGGGTTCCTCTCCAGGCAATACGTGTGGTCCGTGCTGGGTCCGCTGGTGGCGTTGGCGGGGGCCGGCAGCTATTTCCTGCTGGCGCCGATCGCGGTGCTGCGCGACTTCCCCTGGCTCAACCTGCCGCTGGTGATCGCGGGATTCCTGCTGTCGGCCGCGGGGCTGGTGGCGGCCGAGAGCCGCAAGGGGGCCTGGGCCAAGGTCCTGGCGGTCTGTTCGGTGGTGATCTCCGGTTTCGTGGCGCTGGCCTTCGGCTGGTACATCTTCAGCGCGTCCTACCAGCTGCCCCAGTCGACCGAACGCGTACCCCTGGGGGTGCCGGCGCCCGATTTCGCGCTGCTGGATCAGGACGGCGAAGAGGTGCGGCTGTCCGACTTCCGCGGCCGAAAGGTGGCCCTCTTCTTTTACCGCGGTCACTGGTGACCGTTCTGCCAATCGGAACTGCAGGGTCTGCAGTCGGCGATCGACGAGTTTCGGGCCGCGGACACCCAGGTGGTGGCCGTCAGCGTCGACTCCCCCGAGGACGGGGCGGCGCTGAAGAAGAAGCTGGGCCTGGAGTTCCCTCTGCTGTCGGACCCCGACCGGCGCGTCGTCGACCTCTATGGAGTGCGGCACCCCAGCGGAAGTCCGGAAGGGGGCGACATCGCCCGCCCCGCCACCTTCCTGCTGGACAGCAAGGGGGTGGTGCGCTGGCGCGACTTCACCGACAACTGGCGCATCCGCGTGCGGCCGGGTCGGGTGATCGAGCAGCTGGAGAGGCTGGACTGAAGTCTGCTCCCCGTCATCTCCTTGCCTCAGAACGTGAGCCGCAGCGCGAACTGCACCTGCCGGGGGTTGTTGACCGCTCGCGGAGTCCCGTAACTCGGGTTGGGCGACCCTTCGAAGAAGAACGGCCCGGGCCCGCACACCCCCGCCCCCCCCGCCGGGCAGAAGTCTGCCGCCCCGTACACCGTGTTGAAGAAGCGCACGTTCGACGTGTTGAAGACGTTGAACATCTCCGCGATCAGCTCCAGCTTCACGCGCTCCGTGATGTCCAGCGAGCGCGAGATCCGCGCGTCCAGCGTGCGCAGCGAGTCGCCCTCGAAGGTGTTGCGCGGCTCGATCCCCACCCGGTCGTTGTTGCCGAAGATGTCCCCGTTGGCGTCGAAGCCGGCGTACTTGGTGAAGAAGTGGGGCGTCTGCAGCGTCGCGATGAAGCCGAACTGGAAGTCGTCGACCAGCGGGTGGCGGCCCGTGGGGCCCGAGATCGTGGCGTTGGCCACGAAGCGGTGGGCGACGTGGTCGGCCGACAGCGCCCGCTCCAGGTCGAAGCGGCCGCTGTTTTGCGGGATCAGCACGAAGCTGGGGTTGGGGCCGTCGTCGATCCCCTTGGACCAGGTGTAGCTCAGCCCCAGCCCGAACCGCTCGGCGAAGCGCTTGTCCAGGTTCACCAGCAGGCCGTCGTAAACCGAGTTCCAGCGTGAGTCCGCCTCGAAGTAGACGGCGAAACGCGGGTCGCGGGTTCCGGGGATGCCGGGTCCGCAGATCTCCGGCGGGCAGAAGAAGGTCGCCTTGGTGCCCGTGTTGCCGTTGGAGTCATGGGCCGGGAACTGTCCCGTGGGGTCGGGCTGGTTGACGTTGAAGAAGCTGCCCAGGTGCACCCCCTTGACCCGCAGGTAGCTGACGCGGGCCACCCAGTTGGGGAAGGGCTCGAACTCGATGCCCAGCGTGGCCTGGATGCCGTAGGGCGCCTGGTGGTCGCGGGCGAAGCGGACGATCACGGCGTCCCCGAAAAAGCCGCAGGTCGACAGGAAGCCGTTGGGGCAGAAGGGCGCCTGGACGGCGTCCGGGTAGGTGCCGGTGGCCAGCAGGCTGGTCAGCGCGATGTTGGTGATCCCGGGTCCGCTGGCGAAGGCGAACAGGCGAGTGCGGGCGTTCAGGTCGTCCTGGACCTCTTCGCGGCCGGGGAAGGGGCCCAGCACGCCTCCGCAGGAAGGAATCTGGCAAGCCAGCAGCGGCGAGGGGATGGTGCCGCGGAAGAAGCCGGCGCCGCCGCGCAGCACGAAGCGGCGCTCGCCGCCGAAGTCGTAGGCGAAGCCGATGCGCGGGTCGAAGTTGTTCAGGTCGTTGTCGAGCGCCTCGCTGGGCCAGGTCTCCCACTCGTAGCGCAACCCGAAGTTGAGCGTGAGCTGGTTGGTGACCCGCCATTTGTCCTGGACGTAGAGCCCGTTGTAGGTGTGATCGAGCACGCCGGTGGCCAAATCGCGGATCGACTGCGGCACGCCGCCGGCCCGGAAGACGTCCGTGCCGATCGGCAGGAGGGTCGGCTCGGTGAAGTTGCTGGCCGTGTCGTTGCGCTGGAAGAAGATCACGAAGGGCTGGCCCGCCTCGAAGCTGAAGGGACACTCGGAGGCGCGCAGGCAGCCGAAGTTGGCCTCGAAGGGGTAAAAGAGCGGGAAGGACTCGGTGGTCCGCACCCAGTTGAAATTCCCGCCGAAGCTGATCTCGTGGTTGCCGCGGGTCCAGCTGACCCTCTCCACCAGTTCGAAGCGGCTTTCCCGGTAAAAGTCGGGGTTGCCGCGGTTGATGCCGGTGGTGAAGACGTTGGAGATCTCCAGGTGGGGCTCGGCGCTGATGGAAGGGAAGTCGAAGGTCCGGCGGGCATACTGGACGCGGAAGTCGTGGATCAGGTTGGGGGAGAAGACCGAGTTCAGGTTGCCCACCAGCGACTGGTCGCGGAAGAAGTTGTTGCGGAAGGTGGAGGGGGCGTCGAACCCGTCGTTGAGGGGCGACTGGTTGGTGAAGCGGCCGTCGTTGAAGAAGTAGCGGGCCGTCAGCAGGTGCCGCTCGGAGATGGAGTGGTCGAGGCGCCCCAGCAGGTTGTCGGTGTAAGC
>JBFGHG010000301.1:0-5103 GCA_041578395.1 Acidobacteriota bacterium | reverse complement strand
GACTTGCGGTAGGTCTCCCGGTAGAACTCGAAGTAGATCTTCTTCATGCGGCCTTCCACCATGGTGTAGGAAGGCCACTTGCTCTGCTTGGGCTTGTCCTCCGTGCGGGGCGGTTTTTCGTCGACTTTCATCCCGTCCTCCCTCCGTGCAGCCGGTACGTGTTACTACGCAGGGGGGCGTGGAAAGTTCCCGCGAGCGCGGGGAGGAGGCGGGCAAAAAAATAGGGAGGGTCGCCTCTCGGCGCCCTCCCGGCTCTATGTGAAAAACCCAGTCTCCTGGGCGACCTGACACCCGCTTAGATGTCCACACCCGCCAAAAAGTTTCACGGGCTCGTCTCTCGTGTCAGGCCGGGGTCCACTCACCGTTCATCAATTGCTCACTGCGCCCGGTCCCTCTCGCTCAGCTTCCCCATCTTCCACCAGTCGCCGGCGCGCAGCAGCAGGGCCCGGGTGTACTCCGAATGCGACCACATCAGCGGCGTGGCGAACTGGATGTAGCCGCCGGAGGGAACCGAGGGGTCTTTGATGGCGCCCTTCTTTTCGATGTCGTAGTAGGAGCGCTCCATGTTGTTGGCTTCCTCCAGGATCTTGTCGAAGCGGACGTCGTCCAACAGGATCGGCTTGTGGAACTCCTTGGCGAAGTCGACGCCGCTGTACCACTCCAGTTCCATGAACTCCTCGAAGCGGCGCGTGGTGGAGAGGTGCTCGGGGATGCCGCCGTCCTTCTCCCGGTATTTGTCGATCATCCCCAGCAGCTGGTCGCCCCGCTCGTGATTGCCGTTCCAGAAATGGAACTGCGCCAGGATGGCGGTGTACTGCGTCCAGGGGCCGTTGCCGGCGTGGATGTGGGTGGCGAAGTCCTTGTAGAAGGGCAGGTAGCGCATCAGCATGCCCAGCGAGGGGTCCCACAGCTGCTTCTCGATGAAGTTGACGCTGTTTTCCATCTCCCGGTGGTAGTGCAGAAATCCGAAGTAGAAGGGGCTGAGCATGGTGAAATCGGGCCGCAGGTCGATGTGCCCTTCCGGGTCGATCCGCCTCACGTACCGGCTGCCCGACATGAACAGCTCGTTGACCGAGTGCAGGAAGGCGTGGCGGAACTCCGTGAAGACCCGCGAGATGACCCCCTTTTCGTCCATTTCATCGGAGACCTCGGCGGCCAGCGAGAGGGCGTACAGGTAGGCCAGGTTGACCCAGCAGGTGTACCCTTCCTCCATGGCCGACTCGTGAATCGAGGTGGTGGAGTGAAAGAGGTTCAGCTCCTTGGTGTAGAAGTGCTTCATGGCGTGGCGCAAGGCGCGGTCGATGCACTCGAGCAGCCCCTCGAGGTCGTCGATGTCCTTCTTCAGGCGTTTGGCGGTCAGCAGGTAGTTGCAGACGATGGCGATGCCGTGCGCCACGTTGTCTTCCTGCTTGTAGATCCCCTTGTCCTCCCCTTCGAGGCTGTAGCGTTGGTTCCAGTTGCCCTCGGCGGAGATGACGTCCTTCATGAAGTGCGCCATCGACTCCAGCAGCTGGTAGGCCTGAGGTCCGGCGTCGTAGCCGTGTTTGGACCCGGCCAGCCGGCGGAAGAGCTGGGTGGCGCAGTTGCAGTCCCGCGGGTAAACGTAGGGGTAACGCGACTCCGGTGGAGACGCCAGGATCAGGCGGCCCCATTTCTCGGTTTCGGTGGTGCACCGCAAAATGTGCCCCATGTGTTCACTGATCCGGTCGTTGAGTCTGGTCAAGTCCGCCGTCGCGCTCATTCGCCCTCCTTGCCTGGTCACCCTTTTCGAGTCCCGAGCCTCGGCGAGGCTCCGCCCCGAGAACTTCGCTGGTTTCCAGGGATTATGAAACTTCCAGCACGATCTTGCCAGCGTTTTCGTTCTTTTCCATGACGCGGTGCGCCTCGGCGGCCCGCTCGAGCGGGTAGACACGGTCGATGACGGGGCGCAGGCGGCCATCCGACAGCAGCGGCAGGACGTCTTGGGAGAAGCGCCGCGTCAGCTCGATCTTCTCCTCGAGCGGCCGGCTGCGCAGGACGGTCCCGTACACGCGCAGGCGCTTGCGAAGAATCGTCGCCAGGTCGGTCTCGGCGCGGCTTCCTCCGACCAGACCGACCAGGACGATGCGGCCGCGGAGGGCCAGGCAGCGCAGGTTGGCCGGCCAGTAGGCGGCCCCCACCAGGTCCAGGACGGCATTCACGCCGGCGCCCCCAGTCTCCCGGGCCACGATCTCCTCGAAGTCCTGGCTGCGGTAGTGAATGGCGTGATCGGCGCCCAGGCGGCGGATGAGCGCCACCTTCTCCGGCGTCCCCGTGGTCCCGAAGACTTCGGCGCCGGCGGAGCAGGCCAGCTGCAGGGCGGCGGTCCCCACTCCGCTGGCGGCGGCGTGGATCAGCAGCCGTTCACCGGCGGTCAACTCCAGCTGCTGAAGGGCGTCGAAGGCGGTGATGAACACCTCGGGGATGGCCGCCGCCTCTCTCCAGGGCAGTCCGACGGGAACCGGCAGGGCCAGCGCCTCGTGGGTGACGGCGAACTGGGCGTATCCCCCTCCCCCCAGCAGTCCCATCACCTTGTCTCCCGCCTTCCAGCGGGTGGCGCCCGGGCCGGTGCTGTCGACCTCCCCGGCGTACTCGAGACCGCAGATGTCGGCAGGAGCGTCCGGGGGAGCGGGATAGAGTCCGCGGCGCTGCAGCACGTCGGCCCGGTTCAACGCCGTGGCCCGCACCCGCACCCGAATCTGCCCGGGCCCCGGCCGGGGCGTCTCGACCTGGGCCGGCTCCAGCACTCCCTCTCCGGCTCGCCGGCGGATCACGATCGCCTTCATAGTCCTGCAATCGTACTCGTGGTTTCTTCCGGAATCACGGGCAGGATGCCCGTGCCACGGCCATCACCATGGTATATTCTCTGCTTCGACCTCCCAGGAGTGAACCGAATGGACATCTTTTCGATCTTCGACCGTTCGCCGGAAAAGCAGATCGAGCGCCTGCGGAAGAAAGTCAAGGAGCCCCACGGCGACGCGTCGGTGCGCGTCAACGCGGCCTACAAGCTCTACCAGATGGGCACACCCGAAGCTATCTCGGCCCTGCTGGACCGCTTCAACATCAACGTCTCCCCTTCGCGGCAGGACGACGAGGAAAAAGAGGAAGTGCTGGGCTGGATCGTCAGCTTCGGAGACGCCGCGCTGGAGCCGCTGCAGGCGTTCCTGAAGCGGGAGCGGCAGGTCTACTGGCCGTTCCGGGCGCTGCGGGAAATCCTCCCGCCCGAGGAACTGGCCCGGATCTCCAACGAGCTGGTGACCCATCACTGGCGCAACCCCCCCGCCAACCCGCTTCCGCTGGTGCAGCTGCTGCGCGCCCTGGAAGGAGTGCACTCGGCCGAACTGGAAGAGTCGGTGCGAAAGTTCCTCGACGACCGCGACGACGACGTCGTGCTGGCGGCCCTGGACTACCTGCTGCAGCGGCCCGAGGAGGAGGCCCGCCCGGCGGTGCTGGAGTGCTACCTCGCCTGTGAGGACCGGCCCCGCATCCGCAGCTACATCCTCGAGCAGCTGGCCGAACGGAGCTGGAGCGTGACCGGCTACCGCCCCGGCGTGGAGGAGAGCCTGCCGCCCGAGTACACCTTGACCCGCGACGGCCGCGTCCAGTTCCTGGGCGGCCGCGTTCCCCGTTGAGCGCGATGGACAAAGAGCTGCTGGCAGGAGTCTTCGTCAAGGACCTGGTCACTCATCGCGACGACCGCGGCTTCTTCCGCGAGATCATCCGCGTCACCGACCCGTTCTTCTCGGAGTTCGGCCAGTGGAGCCACTCGCGCATGTACGCAGGGGTGGCCAAGGCCTGGCACGTACACCGCAAACAAACCGACTGGTGGTACGTTCCTACCGGCGTCCTGAAGGTGGCGCTGCACGACACGCGAAAGGACTCGCCGTCGAACGGCCGAACGGTCGACTTCCTGATGGGGGAGAACCAGCCGGCGCAGGCCGTCTGCATTCCTCCCGGCGTGGCCCACGGCTGCAAGTGCCTGAGCGGCCCCGCCGACCTCTTCTACGTGACCTCGCGCGTCTACGATCCCGCCGACGAAGGGCGCATCCCCCACGACGACCCTGACATCGGCTACGACTGGCTCGAGGGTCCCGAGATCAAGTGAGTGTCTCCGCCTGAATCTCCCGGATGTGACGGAGATCACAATTCCAGCAAAGGGCGGCGGATCTCTGACACCGCTCGCAAAAACTTGACGCTCTCCCTCGACGCGACGCTCCCCGAAGTCTCTTCTCCGAACTGCTTGAAAGACTAAGGTTTACAGCGAGAGTTCGCCTCGCTGCTCAGCGAGGATCCAACACTGGCACGGGCCTTGCTAGGTGAAGGGCGCAGCAACGGTTCCCGGTTCGTCCATTGATCGCCCGGGGTGTATCCGGGCGGGAACCGAGTGGGTCTGCACTTGTTGAACATGACGTTCGAGTTCGAGGAGGTTCGAGAATGCGTTTCGTGAAGCCGCTCCTGCTGAGTGCGGCAATTCTTACCCTGGCGCCGGTTGGACTGGCCCAGCAAGCTAGTACGCCCTACACCTGTTTTCCCACCTGTAGTGAATTCGACGGACGGATGCTGAGTCTGGCCGGGTCCGGACTGCGTACGGTGGGAGGCGATTTCATCAACGTTTCGCTGGTTTCGGACGGCGACGGTTTCGAACTGGGGATCTTCGACGGCGACACCGGCACCGGTGCGGCCCCCAATTGGGACCGCGTGCCTCCTGCCGAGCTCGGCCTCACCCAGTTGCGCTACCAGCTGTTCGCCGACCCCGACGGGACCGCCACCGGAATGACCGAGGTGGGAGTGCCGGGGGGATGGCTCTCCAACCTCGTCAACCCGTCCAAGGGGCCTTCCTTCGTGAGCCGGGTCGACGGAGTCGAGACCGGCGTGATGGCGAACAACAACTGGTTCGACATCGACATGCAGGACATCGCGGCGGCCGCCGCCACCCCCGGAGGCGATTGCCCGGAAGGGAAGTTCTGCTACCGCCTGCTGGTCACGCTGACCAATCCGGTGGGTGAAACCGAGAGCAACTTCAAGCTGCGGACCACTGGCGAAATCTCCCTCCGTCCGATCGCCTTTTCCTTCGTTGGGGCGCTG
>JBFGHG010000300.1:0-5113 GCA_041578395.1 Acidobacteriota bacterium | reverse complement strand
TGCAGGAACGGCAGGACCTGGCCGGGCTGACCCTCGGCGCCCTTGGCGAGGATGTCGGCGATTCGGGTCAGGGACTCCGGCCGCAGGCGGGCGCCCTCCTCCTGGCCGATCAGCGCCACGATGGGCCGGTTGGCGTAGAAGTCGCCGCGCCAGATCGTGACCTGCGGGAAGACCTCCAGCATGGTGCGGCAGATGATCGAGAAGTCGCGCGGGGAGAGCTGGTACAGCGGCAGCCACTGGGCGAAGACCCCGCCCTCCGCGAGACGGCTGCGCACCGTCTGGAAGTGCTCCCGGCCGTAGAGTCCGCCGGTGCCCGCGCCCCAGGGGAGGAACAGGTCGGCCACGATCACGTCGAAGCGCTCGGGGGTGGCCCGCAGGTAGTTGCGCCCGTCCTCGGCGGCGATCCGCACCCGCCCGTCCTCGAACAGGCTCCCCAGGTAGGGCCGGAAGTACTTGCGGGCGGCCTTCACGACCTCGGGCACCAGTTCCGTGATCACGACCTTCTGCACCGGAAACGCCAGGGCGGCCGAGGCGGTCACGCCCGTGCCCATCCCCAGGAAAAAGATCTCTTCCGGTTTGGGGTGCAGCAGCATGGGCAGGTCGGCCTGGCCGCGCTCGAACTGCAGGGAGGCCGCCGTCCCCAGGGTGTAGTGGTTGTTGAGCCGCATCGAGAGGGTGCCCGACTCCCGGCGCGTCCGCCCGCGCTCGATCACAGCCACCGTGCCCAGGCTGCCCTCCCACTCTTCGAGAACCGCCTCCCGGAGGTCGGTGCGGGCGCGGGTCACCGGGAAGGTGAGGTAGTCCAGGTAGTAGGCGCCCAGCACCACCGGCACGGAGAGCACCAGCACCCCCTGCGCGATCCGCGGCCACAGCGCCTTGGACGGGAGGGCGTCCAGCACCAGGGCGGCGATCAGCAGGTAGAGGACCGCGATCACGAACATGCTCTTCCAGAGCCCCAGCGCGGGCAGCAGCAGGAAGCCTCCCGCCAGCGCCCCGGCAATGGCCCCCACGGTGTTGACGGCCGCCAGCCGGCCCAGCACCAGCCCCGGCGCCCGTTGCATCCGTTCGGCCAGCTTGAAGCAGTAGGGGAAGACCGCCCCGGCCAGCAGGCCCGGCAGCAGCATGGCGACCAGCGCGGTCCCGAAGATCGTCCCCACATAACCGCCCCAGTCCTGCCCGGTCCCCAGGAACCGCAGCCCCGAGGTGAAGTCGACGAAGACGAAGGGGACGCTGAAGACGGCCACTCCGGCGGCCGCCAGCAGCAGCGAGAGCACACCGGCGCCGGCGCGGCGGTGTGCCAGGGCGTGCGCCAGGGCCGATCCCAGAGCCAGCGCCACCAGAAAGACGACCAGGATCGCCGAGAAGGAGTAGACGGAGTTCTGGAACACCAGACTGAGCATTCGGGTCCAGAGGACTTCCAGCGCCAGCGTCGTGACGCCGGAGAAGAACGCCACGCCGTAAATCGCAGCGGCCCGCAGGACGGGCGTCGCCGTGGCGGCCCCGGCGGGCTCCGGCTCCCCGGCGGCCGGTGCGGCCTGGGGCTCGCCCCGGGACAGTGCCCAGGCCGCCGCCGCCACCGCCAGGTTCAGTCCGACGGGTAGCAGGTAGCTGGCCGTGAACCCCCACAGGGCCGGCAGGTAGAAGCCGGCCGCGAACGCCCCCAGCGCCGCCCCCACGGTGTTGAGGGCGTACAGCCAGCTGGCCCGGGTTCCCAGCGTGTCGCGCCGGCGCACGATCACCTGCCCCATCAACGGCAGGGTCGTGCCCAGGAAGAAGGCGGCCGGGAACAGCAGCAGCAGCGCCAGAAAGGCTTTGAGCCCCAGCGCCAGCCAGGGGGAGTCGAGCAGCGCGCCGAAAAAGGTGGCGTACAGCAGCTGGTAGAGCCACGAGAGCAGGAAATACAACCCCGCGGCCAGCGCGATTCCCACTTCGGCGAGCGCATAGGCCCGCAGCGGCCGGCCGGTTCGCTCCGCCCAGCGTCCTCCCACGGCTCCACCCACCGCCAATCCGAGGAAGAAGACCGCCAGCGTGGCGCCCGCAGCCTGGGCGGTGCTGCCGAAGAGCAGCCGCAGTTCCTTGAGCCAGAGCACCTGGTACACCAGCGCGGCGAAGCCGGAGACGAAGAAGAGCAGGTACAGGACCGATTCTGCGGCCGTCGAGCGTCGCTGTTGGGACATGGCATGAGAGTGTACCGAATCCGGGGCCGGCAAAGTGAAGCCTGCCGACCTCGCCGCCTGCATTTTCCGGTTTCGGTCGCGGCTGCCCGGTGCTAGATTAGAGGCGATGATTTGTCCGCAGTGCAAAGCCGTCTACCGGGAAGGCTTCATCGAGTGCTACGACTGCCAGATCCCGCTGGTCGAGGCGCTCCCCATCGAGGAGGTCGACCACCACGACCGGGAGAGCCCCGTGATCGTCTACGCCACCGGCAACCCGGTGCTGCTGTCGCTGGCCAAGTCGATGCTGGAAGAAGCGGAGATCGAGTACGGCGCCAGCGGGGAGGAAGTGCAGTTCCTTCTGGGGGCGGGTGGCTCCGGCGTCGGATTCAACCCCACCACCGGACCGGTGAAGATCTCCGTCATGCCGGAGGACGCCGAACGAGCCGCCCGGCTGCTGGACGAGATCGACGAGCAGGCCCTCGAGGTCGAAGCGGACGAAGAAGAAGACGAGTCGGAATAGCTCGGCCTCTTCGTTCATTCAGGGCAAAGGGTGGCCGCCGCCATGAAACGGCGGCAGCCGGTGCCCGCCGCCAGCTGCGCTCCCTTCCGGTGACAGCGGCCCCCGGGGGGTCCCGAGACGGCACCAGAGTTGCTTCCAACCCGCAGGTGCACCGTGTCCTCCGCTGCCTGCGCCACTGGACGAATCCCGCGCCGCGGGCTCTGGCCTGCTCGCTCCTGCTGGCCACGGCAACCGCACTGGCGGAAGGACGTGGCGCGGCCCGGGAGGCCCGCCAGACGGAGCCCGACCTGGAGCGGGCCCAGCAAGCACTGGCCCGAGACGCCGCGGAGCCGGGCCTGGACCCGGCACGGCTGGCCCCGGAGCCCCTGGGGGTACCCGTGCTGCGGCCGGCCCACCGGCAGCTCCACCGTCCCGCCGCCCGCTCCGAGGGCCCGGCGACCCTGACCGGCACCGTCCGGGATGCCAGCGGGGCGGTCGTCCCCTCCGTGACGGTCCAGGTCGTGTCGCCGCACTTTCACGAACCCCCGTCCACGACTACGGATGAAAAGGGCTCCTTTCGACTGGATGGAGTTCCGCCCGGACCCGTCACCGTTCAATTCCGGCTCACCGGGTTCAAGGTGTCCCGGGTTTCGCTGCGGCTCGAACCGGGAGAGCTGCGGCGCCTCCGGCCCCGGTTCGAGACGGGCCGTCCCGGAGATGCGATCGCGATGACCGAGTCCCCTCGAGACCGCCTCCTTCCGCAGTCCGTGGTCCCGCTGGGCGTACAGCTCACGCCGGAGGACTTCCGGCCCGTCCTCGTCTACCTGCATCCACGGGAGGCGTACTCGGTCTGGGCCGAGCCTATCGAACCCGGCGTCCGGCTGCCTCTCTCCCGGGAGGAATTCGAGGACGCCTCCCGGGAACTTCAGGACTTCTACGCCACCGCTCTCGACCTTTCGGCGGGCGCACCCCGTTTCCTGAGCTATGTTTCGGAAGACCTGCTCGAGACCTGGCGAGAGATCGCGCGCCACAACGCGGGGCAGGAGATTCCCGATCCGTCGCTCCCGCCCCACGGACTGACCGACGACCAACTGCGCCTTCGGATCGCGGAGTGGCTGGAATTCGCGGTGGTCGAGCATCTGGGCCGCCTGGAAGGCCTTCCCGAACCCGAACGCCTCGAGCAGGCCGAGGCCGGCGACGGCCGGCGGGCACTGCTCGGGCAAACGGCGTACGTCCGGGAGGAACTGACCCGACTGGGGGCTCTCGACGCCGCCCACCTGGCCGAGGTTGCTCCCTATCTGCGGCGGCTGCTGGGGGAGGGTCTGCTGGCCAAGCAGCGCCTGCAGGTCGACTACACGGGCGAGCGACGCGATCTCGGGGAGGTGTACCTGACGTTGCTGCCGCCCCTGTACCTCTACTTCGGAGAGCGCGACGGACGCCTGCGGCTGGTCCACCTGCTGGTGGGAGACTGACCGCCCGTCCGGGATTCCGCGCCCCTCTTCAGGAAAAGAGCGCCGTGAGGCCCATCTTGCCGGCCACCCACAGGGCCCACCAGAAGAGCACGACGCCGGCGGCCGCGCCGAACGACATCTTCCGGTCCAGCGTCGACAGCCCCAGAGCCAGCAGGAACATCAGGTAGAACGACAGCAGGTCCAGCGAGGACGCGGCGGCGTAGAGCACCGGGGACTCGGCCGCGTCGACCAGGAAGCCGGGGTTCGAGAAAACCGCGTTGGTGGTGTCGATCGACTGCTTGTCGGCCGTGACCGCGACCACCAGGCAGATCAGCACCGACGTGATGATGCCCTGGGCCAGGTAGCTGTGACAGGTCGCCGAGAGGATGGACTTGAAGGAGCTTTCCGACCCGAACACGCGGGCCCCCAGCAGCAGCAGCCCGGCCACCACGACGACGGGGATGATGGCCAGGGCAGGCGCTGCGTAGGTCAGAACCTGAAACACCGGGTTGTCGATCTGGTCCCGGATGAGCTCCTCGCGCTGGGCGGCCTCGAGCTGCTGGACGCTGGGGCTCTGCTCCATCTGCTTGCGGACGATGTTGCCGTAGCCGATCTGATCCACCACGAAATAGGTGGCGGCCAAGCCCACCACTGCGATCACCAGCAGCGGCAACAGGACGTTGGGCCGGCGCGCGATCTGCTGAAAGGTTTCCACCGGCTCGAAGAAGATGCCCTGCAGCCTCCACCAGTTCGATTCCAGCTGCTCCTGCGCGGGTTGGCCCTCGGGTGTGAATTCGTCGGTCATGGCCCCCTCCGCGGACCATACTGAGCGTACGGGACGGGGAACGCAAGCCGTTTTCCGAGAGGGGAACTCAGTTCTGGGAACACTGAATCGGCAGCTCCCCCGGAAGGTCGGTGAGGATCGGGGCATCACAAGTGCTCTTGCTCAGACCGCGTGGCGTGATCCACGCACTCCCGCCCGAAGGGTCGCTGTCCCAGTCGATGGG
>JBFGHG010000299.1:0-5126 GCA_041578395.1 Acidobacteriota bacterium | reverse complement strand
GCGGTTCAGGTCCTCCTGCGTGCTGGTGGTCCGAAGGGAGCCAGAGCGGTTTTGGGAACTCGAAGAGGGTCAGCAGCAGCTGGCCCGCTTCCTCCAGACTCCGCGCCACCGCTGAAAGTGTCCCTTGAGCCGCCCCACGACCCGCGAGATCGTGCTCTTGGACAGATAGCGGTGCCCCAGCAGCGGACCTGGGCCTTGCGGATCTTGCAACTGTTGGCCCCGGCCAGGTAGCAGGACAGGATGGCGTCGTCCACTTCCCGGGTGCGCCGCGCGTAGCGGGGCAGCAGACGGCTGCGAAACTCGCGACTGCCGCCCTCCTCGAAGATCCGGCCCCGCGGCACTTCCAGTTCGCGTGCCCCTATCGTCGTGGTGATCGTCCGCCGTTCCCGCCCGTTGCGGTAGCCTCGTCGTTCGCCGTCACGCTCGTAACGCGGGCAGCCCAGCGCTTCGGTCAGCTCCTCCTCCAGCACCAGGTGGATGGCTTCCTGGACGCGTCGTCGTAGGCGCTCCTGGATCTCCGTGCGGAACTCGATGACTTGCTTCTCGGGGACGTGTATCCTGGTCTTCGACATGGCGTAGTCTCCTTTCTCGCCCTTTCAGGCGGGTGGTTTTTGTCACCACGGAGAGTACGCCATTTCCTTTTTCCACGAAACTGGGGACAGATCCCGGCCAAGGTGGTGTGTGTGCGTAGGGATCCTCCTAGAGGGGAAACAGGGCTCAGTTGTTACCCTGGCGTTACCCCGCGAAAGAAACTAGCAGGTCAAACTCTCTCGGGATTCACCGTAAACCATTGAAAACACTGGTGGGCGGTGACGGGCTCGAACCGCCGACCCCCTCCTTGTAAGGGAGATGCTCTACCAGCTGAGCTAACCGCCCGGGGAAGCGGATTATAGCAGAGCCACTCACCCTGCGGTCTCGCAGACGACCAAGTCCAAATACCCTATTCCCTCCGGCAGATAGAGGACGCGCGCGAAGTAGCCGCCGGCGGTCTGCCGCACCCAACGCTCCGTGCGAAAGCTGGTCTGGTACCAGGAGGGAAAAAGCCCCGGAGCTTCTCCGAGAAGGTAGTCACCATCCCCTCCCGTCGCACCCGCTCGGACAGCTCGTCGGGCAGCCGGGACCAGACCGCTTCTCCGTGCGCCGTCAGCAGCACCAAGCCCCCGGGGGCGGTGACGCGGGCCAGCTCCGCCAGCCAGCGCCGCCGCATCGCCGCGCTCGAGTGGGTGAAGACCGAGATCGCGCAGACGAAGTCGAACCGCCCCGACGAAAACGGCAGTGGGGGCCAGGGCGGATTGCTCGTGAACTCGGCGAACCGCAGATGGCGCCGGGACCAGCCGATCATCTCCTCGTCCGCGTCGGCGCCGGTGAGCCGTTTGCCTCGGAGCTCGCGCCCCAACCAGCGCAAAGTCCGCCCGTAGCCGCATCCGAAATCCAGGACCTCCCGGATGCTGGACGACGACAGTGGATGCCCGGCCTTCTCCATTGCCCGCACCAGATTTTGGCAACAGAGGCGCCCCGTCCCCAGAGGGTCCTGGAGACGGGTGACGGCGACATGGCTTTCCTCCAGCACGCTCCCCCAGGTGAGCGAAACGGCGCACGGTCACTCTGGCACGATCCGAGCGCACCGGCCGAACCCAAACTCGCCGGGCGAGTTCGATCCCCGGTCGATCCCAGGCGGCCTGCCTCAGCCCGGCACGATTTCAAAGGCGTCCGCGTAGTCCATCGGCAGATCGGCGCACTGGTCGATCAGCTGTCGGGCTCGGCGCAAGGAAGCGAGAGAGGCGGGAATCAGCACTGCGCCCGCCCGAAGGAAGAACTCGAGGCAGGCCCGGCGGCCCCCCCGCGACCCGCCCCAGGAGATGCGTGGACTCGGTCAGGACCGCTTCCATCGTGATCACCTGGTTTTTCCAACGAGCGGAACCAAGGCGTCAAGCTCTGGCCGGGCTCTCAACGCCCGCTGCCGCCAACTGCCGCCGGCCGGCGAGCCGGAATGAAAGCGGCGGCAAGCTACGGACTCCGAGCAGCCTTGCTCCCTACAACCGGTAGACCACCGTCTCCTGATCCACCCCGCGCAGCCGGACCTTGCGCCGGGTCGGCTTCTGCCCCCGGGCCGCCTTGCCGACCGCCCGGCGCAGCGGCTCCGTGAACCAGATCTCGCCCGCCTGGGCCAGACCCTGCACCCGGGCGGCCACGTTGACCGTCTGGCCGAAGTAGTCGAGGGCGTCGTTGGCGTTGACCGCCAGGGTGGGACCCTGGTGCAGCCCCACTTTCAGGCCCAGGTCGGAGTCCGCCAGCCCCAGCCGCTGATTGAGTCCGTCGATCCGCTCCAGCATCTCCAGGGCGGCGGCCAGGCCGTCTTCCGCCGACGAGAAGGAGGCCATCACGGCGTCTCCCATGGTCTTGACGATGGCCCCGCGGTGGTGGATCACCGCCGCGCCCAGCTCCTTGAAATGTTCCTGAATCAGCTGGTAGGCGGTGGAGTCGCCGCAGCGGTCGTACAGCTGGGTGGAGCCCTTCAGGTCGGTGAACAGCAGGACCACGCTGCGGATGTCCAGCTTCAGATCGGCCCGCAGCGTCTCCATGCGGAAGACGTCGCGGAAGGTCTGGTGGTTGAGCAGCATCTTGCCGGTCAGGTAGGGGATCGGCTTGACCGGGTTGTGCAGCAGCACGTCGTGAAACTCGTCCTCGTCGTTGAGCAGCACCAGGAATCCAGTGCGCTCCTGACCGAGGTTGCGGGCGTGCACGGCGCTGCCGGCCGGCAGGCAGGTCTCCTGGGTAGAGAACCCTGCAGGCAGCAGATCCACTTCGGTCTTGCAGTCCGACCCCGCCTCGGACAGGTTCAGAAACAGCGTGGAATGGCGGTCCAGGCTCAGCAGGCGGTACTGCTCGCCGGGTTCGCCCGGGATCTGAACCGTCACTACCTCGTCGGGGGCGACCGAGTGGTAGCCCCGCACGATCTTGTCCAGGAACTGGCGCAGCTTGCGCGGCACTCGCGCGTTGGGCGAGAAGAAGTACCGCCAGTAGCTCTTCCGGTTGCGGAAGGGATCGATCTTCAGCTCCTTGATCTCCGGGTTGATGGTGAAGGCGGTCTCCACCTCGGTGTCCATCGTGCGCGGCAGTTCCGCGTGGCAGAAGAGGCAGAAGAAGGGCTCGGTCGACAGGTCTTCGAAGCTGTCGCAGCGGCCCGACACGCTGCCGCACCAGGGGCAGACGGTGTGCCAGAGGAAGTCGAACAGGCCCACCTTCACGCCCAGAATGAAGTAGTCCAGCGCCGCGCGGCGCTGCAGGCCCGCCTGGGAAGCGAAGCGCAAGGGGTTGATCCGGAGCAGATGCCAGTCGTCCAGGGCCTCGAGGTGCTCGCCGAAGCGGGCGGCGGTGTCACCGTTGTGGCTGGAGAGGGCCTCGATCGACTGGAGCTTTTGCCGTAGCAGAGCGTGGTTCATGCGCACCTCGAATGCTCGCCCACACCTCTGCCCCTGCCGTGGCCTCGTTCCGAATCACCACCTGCAATATACCAGAGGCGGGGCAGAATTTCGTGATGCGAGCCGGCTTCGGCGCAAAGTTCGGTCACCTCGTTCTGGTAATCTGAAAGCGAGACTGGGACCCGGAGTGGAGGCGCCGCATGGGAAAGAATCAGGGGCTCCCCAGGGAAAAATTCGAACCCCCCGCCCGCGACGATCACGCCGACCTGAGCGGAGAAGAACTCTGGCGGCGCGAACTGGAAGGAGTGCGCCCGCTGAGACGGGGACGCCGCCGGTCTCCGCGCCTCTCTCCGCGCCCCCCCGGCGACGACGAGACGGTCTTGCCCACCGACCTCTTTCGCGAATCGATGGACGCCCTGCGCTACGTCGAGACCTGGGAGCGGCCCGACTACGTCCAGGGCGGTTCGCTCGAGGGAAACCGGCGGCTGCTCCGGAAGCTGCGCCGTGGTGAGTTCGCCGTCCAGGAGGACCTGGACCTGCACGGCTTCACCGAGGCGGAGGCCCGGCGCGAACTCGACCTCTTCCTGCGGGAGGCGTCGCGTCTGGGCTACTCCTGCGTGCGCGTCATCCATGGCAAGGGCCGCAACTCGCCCGGCCGGGAGCCGGTGCTGCGCCGCAAGGTCCCCGAGTGGCTCAGCCACCGCCGCAACCAGCCCTACGTGGCGGCCTTCGCCTCGGCCCACCGCAAGGACGGCGGGTCGGGCGCGCTCTACGTCTTGCTGCGCCGTGGGCTGGATCGGGTGCGGACCCGCCGGCGCCGAGCCGTCCGCAAGCGGTCCGGTTGATTCTCGCGTGCTGTCCCTTCTCTGAGCCGGCCGCCGCTAGTACGGGTGAAGCTCTACAAGACTTTTCGAAGGAGGCAGTGATGGCACTCTACTGCATGGATTTGAACTATGACTCGGGCGCGGCCCCGATCGACCCCGGGATTCCCGTGGCGCTTTCCTATGGATGGGAAGTCCAGGGAGACAACGGAGTCTGGTCGGGCCTGGGACAGAAACCGCCGCCCACCCAGGTCGGCGACGCCCTGAGTTTCGCCGGAATCGACCTTCGGGGGCGCAGCAACGCGGGCCAGGTCAGCGTGATCGTGGACTCAACGTCGGCCCGCACCCCGTTTCCGGCCAGGATCGCACCCCGCTGGCCAGCCGCAAGACCCAACTGGTCTACACGAGCGTGCCCCTGCGTATCGGTGTGGAACACCTGTACGGGACCAACACGATGGGTTCGGGCTTCTTTTTGACCACCGACACCCAGGGACAGGCCCTGGAGATCGGCAACCCCGGGAATTTCGAGGTCACGGTCAGCGTCACCGTCACGTTCTCCGGCGGCAAGGTGATGAGCTACTCGGTCGATCCGGAGATGGAAGTGGGCGATCAACCCAACCAGTCCGGCAAGCCGAGAGCGAGTGGCCGCAAGGAGCCGCCGCCCGGTGACTACACGTCGTGAGGGAGTGTGGCACGGGCATCCCTGCCCGTGATGGTGCGGCAATCAGAATCACGGCCTGGGAGGCTGTGCCACTTCCTTGTCCGCCTGGAAGCGCGAGACGATTCGGTGGTAGCCGAGGTCCTTGCGCAGTTCGGTGAGCTCCGGCTCGCGCTCGAGTTCGTCCAGCGGAAAGCCGGCCTCGAGGGCGGACTGGAGCGTCTC
>JBFGHG010000298.1:0-5127 GCA_041578395.1 Acidobacteriota bacterium | reverse complement strand
TCCTTCTCCAACTGGGGCAGCTGCGTGGAGATCTTCGCGCCGGGCGTGTCGATCACCTCGGCCTGGCACACCTCCAACTCGGCAACCAACACCATCAGCGGGACCTCGATGGCTTCGCCGCACGTGGCGGGGGCCGCCGCTCTGATCCTGGAGGAGAACCCCGGTTTGAACCCGACGCAGGTGGCCAACGAGATCACCGACCGCGCCACCGCGGGCGTGATCTCCAACACCTCGGGGTCGCCCAACCTGCTGCTGTACACCCTGGGCGGATCGCCGCCTCCGCCGCCTCCGCCGCCTGGCGAGGACATCCTCTACGACGAGGACTTCGACGGCGGTTCGGCGCCCGGTTGGAACAAGAGCAGCGGATCGACCGATCTGTGGCGGGTCTCGAGCGACTGCGTGAGCGCCGCTTCGGGCAGCTTCAAGATCGCCTTCAGCCGCTCTTCTCCCAACTGCGACTACGACGTGGGCCGCGCCACCGGCTGGGCCCGCTCGCCGACCATCAACGCGTCCGGCTACACGCAGTTGTCGCTGCGCTTCAACCACTTCTGGGAGACCGAGTCGTACGCCGGGACCTACGACCGGATCCGGATTCAGGTGTCCAGCAACGGCGGAAGCAGCTGGACCACGATCAAGGAGTACAACTCTTCCGATCCCAATCCGTCCAACTATCTCTCGGAGGACCTGGACGTCAGCTCGTTCATCAGCTCCAGTTTCCGGGTGCGCTTCCACTTCGACAGTGTGGACGGCGTGTCCAATGACTTTCTGGGCTGGTACATCGACGACGTCGTGGTAGCGGCACAGTAAACCAGAACAGCGGACGAACTCGTCCCTCGTTTTCCCCAGGGGGCGCTCTTCTCGAAGGGCGCCCCTTTTTCATTGGGACGGCGGCTGGGTCACCAGCTGGACGGCGTCGATCTCCTTCCAGCCCTTCAGCATCGGAGTGTCCAGCGTGATCCGGATCCGCTGCACCGGGAAGGGCGTGGCCGGGAAACGCAGGACGAACCAGCTGATCTGCTCGGCGGGGTAGCGGTGGGGATCTTTCCCCTGCCAGAGCAAGTGCGAGCCGCCGTCGGGGTCGCGGGCCTCCACCTTGACGATTGTGCCCGGCGTCAGCGTCTGCCGGATCCGGACCTCGGTGGCGGGCGCCGGATCGCCGAAGTCCAGCTCGATCCACTCGAGGGTGCGCTCGGCGGCCGAGGGACTCCAGGCGCGAGGGTCGTCGCCGTAGGCCGTCACGTCCGGGGGCCCCGTGGCCTGGGCGGCGTTGTACCTGTCGGCGGCGTACTCGCTGCTGGCGGCGGCCTGGACGGCCCAACGCGCCCGGCCGGCTTTGGTGTCCTCCAGGATGGCGGACTCGTCGATGCCGGCGGGGGCGACCAGGGTGGCCAGCGGCATTTCGTGTGAGGGCGCGGCCGCTGGTTCCGCGGCAGCCCGGGCCGGTTTCGGGGCGTCAGGAGCCGGAGGCCCCGCTGCCACCGGTGCAGCGCCGGCGACCGGCGCGGGCGGAGCGTCTCCCTCACGGATGGCGGGAGCGGGTCCCGCGGAGTCCAGGGGCAGCGGCAGCGGGATCGGAGAGTGCAGCTTGCTGGTGGGGGTCGCCTGCCGGCTGTACACCCAGCCCCACACGAGCAGGTCGCCGCCGCGGGTCAGGCCGACCGAGCGGTAGCCCCCCGCCCAGACCGCCCGAAGCGGAGGGACCTTGGCCACCACCGGGGCCGCTGTCCGATAGTTGCCGGCCGTCCCGTCGCCCAGCTCGCCGAACCCGTTGTGCCCCCAGCCACGGAGGGAACCGTCCTCGAGCAGCACCAGAAAGTGGCCGACTCCGGCGGCCAGCTGTACCGCGTTGCGGATGCCTGCCACCGGCCGGGGGCGGGTGTAGCACTCCGCGAGGTCGTTACAGGTTTCGGTCTTGCCGGTCAGCATCAGCCCGGTGGCGTTGGAGCCCCAGACGCGCAGGGTGCCGTCGGCCATCCGCGCCAGCGCGGTGCTCTCCGAACCGGCCATCGCGGTGACTGTCCCGTCCAGTCCCTGCACCGGGACCGGGGTGGGGCGCGGGTCGAGGGTCCCGTCGCCGCACTGCCCGCGGCGGTTGCTGCCCCAGCACAGCAGAGTCCCGTCCCCTCGCAGTGCGAGGGCGAAGTCGTGTCCGGCCGCGATCCGCTCGATCGATGCGAGGCCGAAGACCTTGGCCGGCGTGGGGACTGGAGAATGCTGGCCGGGCAGCCCGCCCCACTGCCAGACCGCACCCTCCTGATCCAGCGCGATGGCCCACGAGTAGCCGGCCGCGATCTGCCGGACGTCGCGCAGTCCCACCACCGGGAGCGGCACGGGAGAGCCGCCAGTCAGGGCGGGACCGGTGCCCAGCTGGCCGCGCGTGTTCTGGCCCCAGGCGGCCACGGTTCCGTCGTCTCGCAGCGCCAGCGAGAACCCGTACCCGGCGGCGACGTCCACCACCTTCCCCAGGCGGGAAACCGGCGCCGCTTCGTCGCGGACCGCCGGCAGGTTCACCGCTCCGGACCCCAACTGGCCGGAGTCGTTCTTGCCCCAGGACCGGACGAGCCCGTCCGCGTCCAGCCACAGGCAATGGCCGCCGCTGCAGGACACTTTTCCCGTGGGAGGCTGAGCGAGGGCGAAGGAGGCGAGGCAGCCGAACAGGACGAACGGGACGAACGGCCCGAAAAGCTTCGACATTCACGGATTCTAGCATCCGGTTGCCTGCCTCAGCGGCCTTTTTTGGGTAGACTCTCCCCGAGTCGCGAACCTGCACTGGAGGACGCTATGAGAACGTTGGGATCGTCGAACCTGCCTGCTCTTTTCTGGGCGGCGATGCTCTGTACTGCAGCGTTGTCGTGCGCGCCCCGCGAGGCCCCCGCCCCGGCAGGGCCGCAGCCCGCGTCCGCCGAAGCGGAAACGAGCCCGCCGCAGGAGGAGGGCCCGGCGGCCGAATACGAACAGGTTCGAATCGGCCTGGAACGGACGGCCTGCTACGGCACTTGCCCCGTCTACGTGGTGTCGATCGATCAGGACGGCCTGGTGCAGTACGAGGGGAAGATGTTCGTGGCCGTCGAGGGCCGCCGGACGCGGCAGATCGACCCGGGGCAGGTCCGGGAGATCGTGGCTTTCGCGCTCTCGATCGATTTCTTCGGCCTGAAAAACCGCTATGAACCAAAGATGCAGGTGGCCGACCTGCCCACCACCATCACCAGCCTCCAGCTGGACGGCCGCCGCAAGCGGGTGGAGAACTACGCCGGGGCGCCCGAGCAGCTGCGCCGACTGGAAACCATGATCGACGAGGCCGCGGGCGTCGCCGAGTGGGTCGGCCCGCGGCAGTCGCCGGGAGGACGGTGACGGGAAGTCCACCCTGCTTCAGGGAAGAGCCTCGACGGGCAGGTGGGCCCACCGCTCCATCTCGTCCAGCACGTGGCTGTGCAGCGCCCACACCACCGCCTGTTCCCAGGGACGCCAGCTGGGCCGGGCCGAGAGCTTGGGAAGGTAGCGGGTGGTGAGCGTCACTTTCGTCGCGCCCGGCTGGAGCGGCTGAAAGCGGAAACTGCCTCGGGTGAGCGCGATCGAACGGTCCTCGATGCCCACCTGCTCGACGACCCGGAAGGCCAGCAGCCGCTCCGGCTCGTAGCGGGTGATCTGCTTGACCAGGTGTCCGCTCTCGTAGACACAGGTCTTGACGTCTCCCACGCCCCGCACCACGCCTTCCGTCCGCAGCGGCCGCGGGATGCCGATGCGCGCGATCAGCGGCGGCCTCTGGCGCACGTCTTCGTAGAAGAGCAGGCTGGCCCAGAGCCGATCCGGCGAGGCCTGGACGACTCTCACCGTCTGGACGGATTCTTCGGGAAAAGTGAAGGCGATCTGGCTCTCCAGGTAAATCAGTCCCGCCGGTGCGGTCGCCAGCAGCACCACGGTGAGCGCTCGGGTTCTCGCGGACCGGTGGCGCAGCGCTCTCCCCAGGGCCAGCCCCAGCATGACGCCGCCCAACAAGGGGAGCAACAGCACGCCGGCCCCGATCAGGGCACAGAGCACGCCCGCGATGTCCACGGCGAGCGCGAATCCGGCCAGCGCCAGCAGGACGAAGAGAACGACGAGGACCTGCACGACGGCTCGGACGCGCACGAAGTAGCCGAGCAGGGCGCCCAATGTGACCGGGGTGGCCACGGTGAAGCCGAAACCGAAACTTCCGCTGGCGGCTCCCAGCCAGACGAAGACCGCGCCCAGCGCCAGGGCGAGGGCAACACCGGGGACCCAGCTGCGCCAGTCGGCCCAGCCTGGATCGAGGCGGTAGGTCTCCGCGTCGGAGGCGTCGAAGGGAATCCCGCAACCGGGGCAGCGGGGCTCGGAGGCGGTGAACAGCCGGCTGCGGCAATAGAGGCAGCGGGCCTTGCGGGCCAGCGGATCGTCGGGGGAAAAGAGGAGGGGATTCATCGGTCTACCTCTTGGTTGCGAAGCGATGGGGGAGAGCCGGCGGCCGAGGCTTCCGTGAAGGGGTCGAAGTCGAGGTCGTCCAGCAGCTCGAGCGTGGTCCTGACCAGCGGCCGTATGAGCGGAAAACTCGCAGCTCTCACCAGCCGGCCGATCAACTCGCAGGTGCGTTCGACCAGCCGGTAGGTGCGGTCGCAGCCGGGGCTGTCGTCGTGGATCCAGAACAGGATCACTCCCATCTGGTAGAGCCACAGCAGGTCCGGAAGCCTCTCTCGCAGCGGGCTGGGCGGTACCCGCCGGGACCCCTCCACGACCTGGACGAACATCTCGCGGCTCTGGCGGCGTACCGGTCCGGACTGGTCGCTGAAGGGGTTCAAGGGGCTGTGGGGGTCGGCGGCGGCCTTGAACAGGTGCCGCGAGAAGCGGTGGTAGGGCATGGAAGTGTTGATCTTGGCCCGCACCACCCCCAGCAGCCGTTTCTGGAAGTCGTCCTCCTGTTCGAGCAGGCCGCGGCAGGCCTCGACGTGCTCCTGGTGCGCCCGGAAGTAGAAGGCCTGGATCAGGTTCTCCTTGGAGGCGAAATAGTAGTAGGCGTTGCCCAACGAAATCCGCGCCTTGCGGGCCACCAGCCGCATGGTCGTCTTCTCGTAGCCGCGGTCGCGGAAGAGCGTCAGCGCCGTCTCCAGGATGCGG
>JBFGHG010000297.1:0-5134 GCA_041578395.1 Acidobacteriota bacterium | reverse complement strand
TGCGGCGGCAGGTCCAGCGGCTCGTGTTCGCGAGGATCGATCCGAAGAGGACCCGGCGAGCCGGCCGCAGTGAAAGCGGCGGCAAGCCACCGCACTCCGTTTAGAACCAGCCACCCACGACGGGCAGCTCCTTGCGGCGGAACCAGAGCAGCACCGCGCTGAGCACGAACACCACCACGGCCAGGATGAACAGCTGGCCGCCGTCGTCCATCACCTCCACGCCCAGCATGGTGAGGTGGCCGAAGATGGCTCCGCCCATCAGACCCACCGACAGCAGGGCGCCCAGCCCGACGGTGGCCGGGATCAGGACCAGGATCGCCGCGATCAGCTCCGCCACTCCGGTGCCGATGCGGCCCCACGGCTCCATGCCCAGCTTCTCGAAGATGTAGACCGATTCCGGTGCCGCCGTGAACTTGAAGAAGAGCGTCTGCAGAAGAATGACCGCGACTACGATTCGAATGATCCAGCTGATGGGGCGTGGCAGCGATTCCATCGGTATCCCGTGATTCCTCTCTGTTCCCGCTCGAGCGGAGTGCCCGGAGCCGCTCCGGGCCGCACGCCTCAACGGGCCGCCGGCTCGAGTCCTTCGGCCAGGCGGTAATAGCGTTCGAAAAACTGCGCGTTGGGCACCTTGCCCTTACCCTCCTCGGAGAGCTGCGGCAGTATTCGCGTGGCGAAGTACATGTCGATCTCGCCCTTGTTCTTGGCGGCTATTTTGCCTCGATACTCGCACGCAAAAAAGTCCTTGACCTGTTCGTAGGTCGAGCAGGAGATGTTGACGCGCCCGGGAACGCCCGCCGACTCGAGCCGGCTGGCCGTGTTGACGGTGTCGCCCCAGACGTCGTATACGAATTTCTCACGCCCGATCACTCCCGCGATCAAGGGGCCGGAATTGATGCCCAGACGAAGCTCCCAATAGGCTTCGCCCGACGCGTCCTTCTCCTCCCGCGTCTCGTGCATGAAACGCTGGACCTCGAAGGCCGCCAGCACGCAATCCACGGCGTGGGTGCGGGTGGGATGGGGTATCCCTCCCACGACCATGTAGGAATCACCGATGGTCTTGATTTTCTCCAGCTGCTGTTTTCTGACGATCTCGTCGAACTTGCTGAAACAGTGATCCAACTCCGCCAGCAAAGCCTCGGGGCTCAGCTTTTCGGCGATCCTGGTGAAACCCACGAAGTCGGTGAACAGGACGCTGGCACTCTCGTACAGGCGCGGCTGGACCTTGGCCTTGCGTTTCAATTCCTGTGCGATCGACTCAGGAAGAATGTTCAGCAAGAGCTTTTCCGATTTGCGCCGCTCGAGGTTCAGCGTCCGCGCCAGGATCAGCACCAGCACGCCGGTGAAGATCTGGGCGAACAACAGGTTCATCGCCACGTCCATGATACGCGTGTGCGGGTCGGCATAGAAGCGGATCAACTCGGGCCGGTACATTTCCACCAGCAGGAGTCCGGCCGTGGCCAGGTTGAACATGAGCAGCGCAATGACCGTGCGGCGGACGCCGTCTGCCAGGATGGCGGCGATCACCAGGGCGGTGATCAGGTAGTAGTGCGCGCCTCCTTCCGTGCCGGAGTTCTTCAGCGTGTTCAGGCACAGAAACGCGAGGATGGTGAGGACGAACGGCCAGTAGAGGGTGCGGCGGCTCACCCGGAAGCGGGCCCAGTAATAGAAGAGCAGGAAGATCAGGCCGCTGACCAGCTGCAGCCAGAAGAGGAACATGTCCTCTTCCATGAGGTAGAACCAGGATCCGACGACGTTGGCCACGCCGACCAGGAAGCTGACGGCGTTGAAGAGCCGGTGTTCCAGGGAATGGTCCAGCCGATCTCCGACGACCGCCGAGAAGAGATTGTTCAGCAGCTCCAGCACGACTACCGCGTTGTTTCCGGCGCGCCTCTTTTCGCCTCCTCATTCATGATGACGGAAAAGTGGGGGGAAATCCAAGCAGAAAAATCCGCCGGACCCGCAGCAAGGGTGCCGCCCGCGGGGTGAAAAGGCAGGTCCGCGCGGGGTACACTGTGCCCGCCATGCGAAAGCTGTTGGGGGTTCTGCTGGGTCTGCTGCTGCTGGTGGTGGCGGTGCAGCTGGCGCGCCGGGGACGCGAGCCGCAGGCCTCGGCGCGGACTTCCCAGCGGATCGTCTCGCTGGCGCCCAACCTCACTAGCCTGCTCTTCCGGTTGGGCGTCGGGGACCGGCTGGTCGCGGTTACCGACTACTGCGACGACCCCGCCGAGGCGAGCCGCGTCCCGTCGGTGGGCGACTTTTTGAATCCCAACTTCGAGCGGATCGTGAGCCTCGACCCGGACCTGGTGCTGGCCGAGTCTTCCAGCTCATCCAAGACTGTCCAGCGGCTGCGCGGCCTGGGCCTGCCCGTGCGCGAGGTCGCTTCCCCGGCCTCTTTCGCCGAGATCACCCGGCTGATCGCGCGGGTGGGAGAACTCGTCGGCAGGCAAACCGAAGCGGCCGGGCTGGTCGGAGAGCTGGAGCGGCGCGTGCAGGCCGTTCGCGAGCGCGGCCGGGCTCTGGCTTTCCGGCCCAGCGTCTACCTCGAGATCGACCTGCCCACCTGGACGGTGGGGGGGCCCAGTTTCACCAGCGAGGCGCTCGAGATCTGCGGCGCCCGCAACCTCTTCGCGGACCTCGCCCGCCCTGCCTCGCAGGTTTCCGCCGAGGTGATCGTCCAGCGCAACCCGGACGTCATCGTCTCCTTCGTCGCCAGCCGCGAGCAGATCGAGGCCCGGCCCGGCTGGAGCCGCATCACGGCCGTCCAGCGGGGCCGGATCGTGGACGACTTCGACGAGGATCTGCTGTCGCGCGCCAATCACCGGGTGGTGGACGGCATGGAGGCGTTTCAGGACGTCCTGTCCCGCGTGATGGGTCCCGCCGCCGCGCCGCCGGTCGAGGGAGCTTCGAACTGAATGCGCCTCCTGGGACTGCTGCTGCTGCTGCTCGTGTCGGCCGGCGTCTGCCTGTTCGTGGGGCCGGTCAGCGACCCGAGCCCGCAGATCCTGCTCGAGATCCGGCTGCCCCGGATCGTCCTGGCGGTCCTGGTGGGCGCGGGTCTGGCCGGCGCCGGAGCCGTGCTGCAGGGCATCCTGCGCAATCCCCTGGCCGACCCCTTCATCCTGGGCACCTCCAGCGCCGCCGCGGCCGGTGTGCTGCTGGCGGGGCTGCTGGGATTCAGCCACTACCCGGTGCTGTACGCCTCGGCGCTGGCCTTCGCCTTCGGTTCGATCCACCTCGTCTACCGCATCGCCCGCACGGCCGGCAAGACGCCCGTCCAGACGCTGATCCTGGCCGGCGTGGTGGTCTCCCTGTTCTTCAACGCCGTGGTCTTCGTCTTCTTCTCGGTCTTCTTCCGGGAGCAGCAGTCGGTCTTCTTCTTCCTGCTGGGGACGCTGACGGGGGGGGACCGGGTGTTGACGGCGGTCTCGGGCGCCATCATCACCGCGGGGCTGGCGTTGAGCTGGCTCTACTCCCGGGAACTGGACCTGCTCACCCAGGGGGAGGCGGCGGCCTTCCACCTGGGCGTGGAGGTGGAACGGGCCAAGCGACTGCTCTTTTTCGCGGCCTCGGCGGTGGTGGCGGCGGCAGTGGCGGCGGCCGGCATGATCGGATTCGTGGGGCTGATCGTGCCCCACATGATGCGGATGACGGTGGGACCGCGCCACCGCGGACTCATCCCCGCGTCGGCCCTGGGCGGAGCCATCGTGCTGGTGCTGGCCGACGCGCTGGCCCGGACCCTGGCGCCTCCCCTGGAGATCCCGGTGGGCGCGCTGACGGCGCTGCTGGGCTCGCCCTATTTCATTTATCTGCTGCGCAGGCGGCAGCGGGCGGGAGCCTTCTGATGGCGCTGCTCGAGCTGGAAGGGGTCCACTTCCGCTATCCCTCCGGATTCGGCCTGGTCGACGTCGACTGGAGCGTGAAGCGAGGCTCCTTCTGCGCCCTGCTGGGCCCCAACGGCTGCGGCAAGAGCACGCTGGTGCGGGTAGCCAGCCGCTACCTGCCCGCCCATCAGGGCAAGATCCGGCTGCTGGAGAAGCCCATCGGCGAGTACTCCAGCCGTACGCTGGCCCGGCATCTGGCGGTCATCCCCTCGGAGAACCACTTCGAGTTCCCCTTCCGCGCCGAGGAGGTGGTGGCGATGGGCCGCTTCCCGCACCTGGGCCGGCTCGAGGCCCTCACCTCGGACGACTTCCAGATCGTCCACGACGCGATGCGGCGGACCCGCACCGCGGAGTTCGCCTCGCGGGCCATCTCGGAGCTCTCCAGCGGCGAACGGCAGCGGGTCCTGCTGGCCCGGGCGCTGGCCCAGGAGCCGCGCCTGCTGATCCTGGACGAACCCAATTCGCACCTGGACATCCACCACCAGATCGCCGTCTTCCGCCTGCTGGCCGAGCTGGTCCGGGAGCGCGGGACCACCGTGATCGTGGTGCTGCACGACCTGACCATGGCGGGCGTCTTCTGCGACCGGGCAGCGCTGCTGCGGGACGGCCGGATGGTGCTGGAAGGGCCTCCCAGCGAGGTGATCACCGCGGCGACCATCCGCGAGGTCTACGGGGCCGAGGTGAAAATCGTGCGCAACGAAGCGGGCTCTCCCCTGATCAGCTATTCGGCCCGGGCGGAGCCGTCCTCGTGAGCCGGCGCCCGGCGTCACTGCTGGCGCTGGCGGCGTTTTCCGTCCTGATCCTGGGGTATCTGTGGCAGTGGCGCTTTTCCTACTACCACCGGGAGCTCCTGATCGTGGTCTATGCGGGAGCCGCGCTGCTGCTGGTCTGGACGTCGTGGAGGCACGGCGCGCGGGGCTGGCGCCTGGACAACCTGGGGCCGGCGCTGGTCCGCTTCGGCGGGCTGGCGGGCGTGCTGTCGCTGGGCGCGGCCGCGGCGGGCTGGCTGCAGGGGTCCTGGGAGGCCCCCCGCTGGGCCATGATCCTTCCCTACCTGGCCTGGGCTCTGGTGCAGCAGCACGTCCTGCACAACTTCCTGCGAACCCATTGGAGCTTCCTGCTGGGAGGTCCGCGCTGGCTGGCCTGGCTGGCCGCCGCGGCGCTCTTTGCCTGCTACCACCTGCCCAACCGCGCCCTGGTCCCTCTCACCCTGCTGATGGCCTTCCTCTGGTGCGCGCTCTTCGAGAAAC
>JBFGHG010000296.1:0-5139 GCA_041578395.1 Acidobacteriota bacterium | reverse complement strand
TTTGAGGGAGGCTGACCTCAGTACGAGAGGACCGGGTTGGACGTACCTCTGATGTACCAGTTGTTCCGCCAGGAGCACCGCTGGGTAGTTAAGTACGGTAGAGATAAACGCTGAATGCATCTAAGCGTGAAGCTCTTCCCAAAACGAGGTCTCCCGCTGTGTAAAGCAGCCTGAAGGCCCCTCGAAGACCACGAGGTTGATAGGCAGGGTGTGGAAGTCCGGCGACGGATGAAGCTGACCTGTACTAATCGGCCGTGAGGCTTGACCTAGAATCTCCTGTTGCGCAGCTGCAGGCACTGCCGTGGTTGTGCCCCATCACTTTCAAGGTTTCCGGTGACCGTGGCAGAGGGGAAACACCTGTTCCCATACCGAACACAGTAGTTAAGCCCTCTAGCGCCGATGATACTGCATGGGAGACCGTGTGGGAACGTAGGTCGTCGCCGGGATTAGTAAAGCCCCTGGAGGTTCGCCTCCAGGGGCTTTTCAGTTCGTGGGACAGTTTTCCAGGCTGTCGTCCCCCCCGGAAGATCAGGGGCAGGATGCCCGTGCCACGTGGCCTCCCCCTTTGGCGTCAACGCGCCGCGACCTCGTCCAGCCGCCGCTGAATCTCCTCGGCGTCCAGCCAGCGCCCGCGCACCATCACCCCCGCCCGGTCGAACACATTGTCGAGGTCCGCCAGCGGATTGGCCCGCACCAGCAGCAGATCGGCCCGCTGCCCCGCGGCCACCGTGCCGAAGGAGTCCTGTTCCTCGAAATACTCCCCCACATTGCGCGTGCCGCTGACCAGGATCTCGTAGGGTGTCATCCCCGCCTCGGCCATCAGCCGCAACTCGTGGCGCAGCGAGGCCCCCGGGACGCTGTAGATCTGCGGCGCGTCGGTCCCCATCAGGACGGGAACCCCGCCGTCGCTGAGCGCCTTCAGCACGACTTTGCGGTGGTCGGCTATCCGGCGCCGGGTCTCCATCTGGGAGTCGGCGTCCCGCCGCCGGGATTGCGCCGCCCGCCGCCACTGGTCCACCTGGTCGTCGGGCATGTAGCGCAGCTCGGGGTACTCGTCCAGCGCCTCCGGGTCGGATACTCCCAGCAGCGTCTCCCACAGGGCCATGGTGGGCACCACCCAGGCGCCCGCCTCCCGGGTCTTCTCCACGACGTCGGCCAGCTTCTCCTGGTCCAGCGCGCCGTCGCCCAGGTACTCGACGTAGCCGTCCAGGTGGTCGAAGGTCTCCTGGCGGCTCTCCAGCGCGTGCAGCAGTCCCACGTCGGCCGGCACGTGGCCGCCGAAGCGGATGCCCACCTCGTGAGCGGTGCGGGCCATGGCGTCGTACTCCTCGCGGGTCAGGCCGGGATGGACCTTGAGCAGGTCCCATCCTTCCTCTGTCTGCTGCCGCACCTTCTCGACGGCCTGCTCGGGCGAGTCGATCGAGTTGCCGTTGAAACTGGGACCGGCCAGGTAGAGCGTGGGCCCCAGGACCTCGCCGCTGGCCGTCTGCTCCCGCAACTCCAGTTGGCCCGGCCAGCCCAGCATCCCCCGTACGGTGGTGATGCCGTGCGCCACGTAGAGCAACAGCACGTCGCGGGTGTACTGCTCGGGGGCGTTGGGGTTGGGGATGTGCCCGTGCATCTCGGCCAGCCCCGGCAGCAGGTAGCGGCCCTGCCCCTCGACGCGGGTCGCTCCCTCGGGCACCTCCACTTCGCCTCGCGGGCCGACCGCCGTGATGCGGTCCCCTCGTACCACCACGGTGTGATCCTGCAGCACCGTCTCGCCCGTCATGGGCAGGACGTGCACGCCCACGAAGGCGACCGGAGCAGGGTCCGCGGCCAGGGTACCGGCGGGCCCGGAACCGGCCGCCGGTGCGCAGGCGGTGGCGGCGATCAGCAGTGCGGCCAAGTGTCGAAAGCTCATGATGATTCTCCTGGTGTGTCTTCGATGATGTACTCCGCGCGCACGGTCCGGCGCGTGCCCGTCTCGCCCCGCAGGACGATCGACTCGGTGCGCACCTCCCGGCCCCGGTAGCGCACTCCCGCCAGCAGCGGCCCGTCGGTGACGCCGGTGGCGGCGAAGAAGGCCTTGTCGCTCGAGACCAGCTCGTCCTGTGTCAGGATCGCCTTCAAATCCACGTTTTCCCGGGCCAGATGTTCCCTTTCCTCGTCGCTTTGCGGCGCCAGCCTGCCCAGCATGGCGCCCCGCACGGCTTTCACCGCGCAGGCCGCCACCACTCCCTCGTTGACGCCGCCGATGCCCATCAGCACGTCCACGCCGTCGTGGTCGGGGGAGGCCGCCAGCAGGGCCCCGGCGATGTCCCCGTCGATGCGCAGCATGACGCGGGCGCCGGCGGTGCGGATCTCCTCGATCAGTTCCTGGTGCCGCGGCCGGTCCAGCACGAACACCACCAGGTCCCGGATGGGCTTCTTCTTGACCCGGCCGATCAGCGCCAGAGTCCAGGCGGGCGGGGCGTCCATGCATTCGGAGACCAGCGCCGGCGCCACTTCGCGGTCGACCACGATCTTCTCCATGTAGCGGGCGTGGGGCGGAGTCCACATGGCGCCGCGCGGGGCCACTCCCACCACGGCGATGGCGCCCGGCCGCCCCTGCGCCAGCAGGTTGGAGCCGTCGATCGGATCGACCACCACATCCAGCTCGGGCCCGCGGCCGTTGCCCACGGCGACGCCCAGGTCCAGGGAATGGCGTTCGCTGCGGCCTTCTTCTCCGACCACGATCGTCCCCGCGATGTCCAGCTTGCGGAACTCGGAATACATCGCGTCGGTGGAGGCCGCGTCCGCCTCCTTCTTCCGCCCCAGCCCCATCCAGCGCCCGCCGGCGATGGCGGCCGCTTCCGCGGTGCGGAGCAGGTCGAGCCCGAAGCTCTTGGAGGGGCTGCGGTCCATGCCGATCAGTCTATCGCCTCCAGCAGGTTGGCGTCTTCCCACGCCAGCATCCCGCCGCGCAGGACCTCGATCTGCTCGAAGCCGGCGGTCTGCAGGGCGTAGGTGGCCCGGCTGCTGCGGCGGCCCATGCGGCAGACCAGCACCAGCCGCTGGTCGCGAGGCAGTTCGGGAGGCCCCGCCAGCAGGCTGGGCAAGGGGATCAGCTCGGCCTGGGCGATGTGCCCCTGGCGGAACTCCCGCGGTTCCCGCACGTCGATCACCCGCGGCGGCGGAGTTTCGTGCAGCCGCCTCCAGAGTTCGAGCGGGTCCACCTGCCTTTCCCAGGCCCGGGGCATTTCGGTGTGCAGGCTCACCGTCTCGGGGTACTCCGGCTTGGGCAGGTTCTGACATTCGCGGAAGGCCCGCACCGGGCACTCGTAGATGCAGACGGCCGGGTCGATGACGCGATGAAACAGGTGGTGGACGGCGTTGTCCTGCGTCAGGAAGTGGTCGCGGCCCAGGTGGCGGTGAAACCCGGTGGAGATCATCTGACGCATGACGGGCCTGGTCACCCGGGTGAGGAATACGTCTCCCCCCCGCTCGTGGTACTCGCGCAGGACGTTTTCCAGGGCGTGGATCCCGCTGAAATCGCACTGCTGTACCCCCCGCATGCGCAGCAGCAGGTAGCGCTGCTGGGGATTGCGGGCCTGCAGCTGCTGCAGGGCGGTTTCGATGTGGCTGACCGCGCCGAAGTAGAGGTCGCCGCGGATCTCCACCACCCCCAGCTGGGGGCAACCGGCCCGGTCCCGCTGGGGGACGAAGTGCTTGAACTGGCGGTCGGGCAGCACCGAAACCACTTGGGGCACGCTGGTCTGCCGGATGTAGAACGCGAAGGAGAGGAGGATTCCCGCCAGGACGGCGAACTCGATGTTCAGGAAGAGCGTCCCCGCCAGGGTCGTCCCCAGGATCCAGGCGTCGTCGCGCGCACCCTGCACGATGCGGCGGATCTCGGCCAAGTCGAGCATCCCCAGGGCCGTCACGATCAGCACTCCGGCCAGGGCCGAGCGGGGCAGATAGGCAGCCGCCGGAGCCAGCAAAAACATCGCCGCCAGCACGAAGGCGGCCGAGAAGATGGCGCTCATGCGGGTGCGTGCGCCCGCCTTGAAGTTCACCGCCGAGCGGGAGAAGGAGCCCGCACACGGGTAGCCGGAGAACAGCCCCGCCGCCAGGTTGGCCACGCCCTGGCCCACGAACTCCTGGTTGCTGTTGAGGCGCTGGCCCGACTGGGCGGCCATGGACCGGGCGATCGCCGTGGTCTCCACCAGGCCGATGGCACCCACCGCCAGCGCGCCGACCGAGAGCCGGGCCATCTGGTCCAAGTCCAGCAGGGGCAAGGCTTGCAGGGGGGGCAGGCCGCGGGGCAGCTCGCCCAGCACTGCCATCCCCTGCTGGTCGAGCCGCAGGAGGAACACCACCGTGGTGGCTGCCGCCATCGCCAGCAGGGCACCCGGCAGCGCGGGTCTGACGCGGCGCACGGCGTAGATGACCACCATGGTCGAAAGCCCCAGCGCCAGAGTCGGCAGCTGAGTCTGGGGGAGCGACTCGGCGACGCTTCGAAGGGTGTGCAGGACCCCCTCGCCGCCCCCCTCGATCCCCAGCAGAGGCTGCAGCTGCTTGATGGCGATCAGCAGCCCGGCGCCCGTCGAAAACCCCACGATCACGGAGTGAGAGACGAAGTTGACCAGCATCCCCAGCCCCGCCACCCCCATGACCAGCTGAAAGAGTCCGGCCATGAAGGCCAGCAGGCCGGCCGCCACCACCACGTTGCCTGCGTCGGCGCCGCCCACTGCCAGCAGGGAGGAGGCCACCAGCAGCGAAATCGCGTTGGTCGGTCCGGTGTGCACCTGGTTGGACGACCCCCACAGGGCGCCCGCCAGGGCCGCCACCACGGCCGCGTACAGCCCCATCTCGGGAGGGAGGTCCGCGATCAACGCAAAGGCCACCGCCTGCGGGAGCAGGATCACGGCCACCGTCAGCCCGGCCGCCAAATCCGGTTTCAGGCAGGTGGACCGGTAGCCCGCGAGGAACCGCAGCGGTTCGGCCAGGGTGGAATGCTGGAGCTGTTCGAATCGGCTCACCAGTCTACGTTCGGATTGTGGCGCACGCCGGCGGCGGGTTCAAGCTTTGAAGTTGCACCGTTTTGCCAGTATGATCGCTGAGCGGGCGGGCAGCCCGTCGACTTCCCCCCTGCGCGGCGGCGTATGGTGTAAGCTG
>JBFGHG010000295.1:0-5141 GCA_041578395.1 Acidobacteriota bacterium | reverse complement strand
GAAGACCTGGATCGGGCCGAACTGGCGGCCCTGGTGCTGACGGTCATCGAAGGGGGCATCATGCAGGCCCGGATGGCCCACAGCATCGATCCGTTCGACGCCTCGGTCCGCCAGTTGCGGCGGTACCTGGATCAGCTGACGTCGACGAGAGGAGGGAATTGAAGATGCGATACGGAGTCCTGGCGGCGCTCGTTGCCGCTTGTTCTCTGCAGGCCCTTGCCACACCGGCCCCGCAACGGGAGGCGCCGGCGGGCAAGTCTTTCACGGACCGCTCCATCGACGTGGTGGCGCTGGTGAAGGGCTCTCCGGAGCAGATCTTCGAAGCCTGGACCACCTCGGCGGGCGCCGACCGCTTCTTCGGAACCGAGTCGGTCATCGAGCTGCGCGAGCAGGGTCCCTACGAAATCTACTTCCTGCCGCGCGATCATCCCGAGTCGCTGCCCAATTCGTCGCACGGGGCGCGGGTGCTCGGGTTCGAACGGCCCCACCGCCTGCTCTTCGAGTGGACGGCGCCCCCCTTCGCCTCGGAGCTCAACACCCGTCCGCTGCCGCAGTGGGTCGAAGTGGACATCGAAGCGGACCGGGAACTCGCCGGCTACAGCACGGTGCGGCTGCGGCACCACGGTTTGGGCCGCGGGGAGAAGTGGGACCGGACCTTCGAGTTCTTCTACCGCGCCTGGCCGCAGATCCTCTACCGGCTGGACCGCTACTTGACCGCAGCCGGCAGCCGGGGGAGACTGGCGCCGATGACGAGAGAGCTTTCGCCCGAGGAGGTGCAGCAGTACTTCGCCGAGCAGGGAAAGACCGTGCTGACCTTCACGGGCTATTCGGGGGCCGGCTACGAAGACCTGGAGGCGATGCTGGCCCGGGCGCGCCAGGTCCTCTCCGCTCACGACCCCGCCAGCACCATCGTGAACATCGGTGCCACCGTGGTGGGGATCGGGGCGGTCTACGAACTGGCCAAGGAGCTGGGTTTCGCCACCACGGGGATCGTCTCCACCCAGGCCCGCGAGTACGACGCCGAGCTCTCCCCGTTCGTCGACGCCGTCTTCTTCGTCCCGGACGAGCACTGGGGCGGTCTCGTGAAGGAGACTGGCCGTCTCTCGCCCACCTCCCGGGCGATGGTGGCGGTCAGCGACCTGCTGGTCGGGATCGGCGGGGGCGCGGTGAGCCGCGACGAGCTGAGGGCCGCGCGCGAGCAGGGCATCCCGGTCCGCTTCTACCCCGCGGATCTGGACCACGCCCGGGCGATCGAAAAGGCCCGCGAGAAGGGCGATCCGCCCCCCGCCAGCTTCAAAGGGGAGGCGCACGAGGCCTTCGGTCGCCGCCTTCCGAGTGATGGATCAAGGACCTGAAGCTGCAGGCTTCGAGTTCTTGACGTTTCCGCCGCGGTCGTGCATGATCCATGCATGGCCACGAAAACGATCTCGCTTGAGCTGGACGCCTACGAAAAGCTCAAAGCCGCCAAACTGGATCCCAGGGAGTCCTTCTCTTCGGTGGTGCGTCGGGCCAGCTGGGAACGTAGCCATTTCACGGGTCGGGATGTGATCGAGCACATGGAGCAACTCAAGGCTGCTGGAGAGCTTCTCAGTGAAGAGGCTCTGGATAGACTGGATCGAGCTCAGGACCAACCCCGCCGCTCCGAGTCCAGGTGGGCTGACCGGTGAACCCGTGCTCTTGGACACAACCTTCCTGATCGATTTGCAACGCGAGTTCCGCACCGGGAAACGGACGGGTGCGCTGGATTTCGTGAAGGCAAGGCCCCACCTCAGCTTCTCGATCAGCATCGTCACCGTGACTGAGTTTTCCGAGGGATTCCAGCCGGGTGAACGACGAGCTTGCCGCAAAGCCCTCGCCCCGTACACGCGCGTCGGCGTGAGCTTCGACATTGCCTGGAGGGCCGGTCAAATCTCGAGGAAGCTCCGCCGAGCGGGACAGGGCATCGGAGACTATGACATCCTGGTCGCAGCAACTGCGTTGGAACAGAACCTCGCACTGGTGACCCGCAACCGGAAGCATTTCGAGCGGATCGAAGGACTCGAACTGCTGAGCTACTGACAGGACCCGTTCACTTGTAGCGTTGGCCCCGCTTGAAGACCAAATCGACGTCCTGCAGCAGGTCGATGTAGCGCAGCACGTCCCCGTCGACGGCGATGATGTCGGCGTACTTGCCGGGGCTGACCGTGCCCACCTCGTCGTCCACCTTCATCAACACCGACGGCCAGTAGGTGGCGGCGCGGATGGCCTCCATCGGCTCCACCCCCAGCTCGCGCACCCAGACGTCCAGCTCGTTCCAGGTGGACTGGCTGTGAAATTTCATGGGGATGCCGCTGTCGGTCCCCACCAGCAGCACCACGCCCGACTCCTGCAGCTGGCTGAACTTGCGCTTCAGCGTAGGCCGCCGCGCGGGGGTGATCTGGAAGTAGGGGAGCCGTTCCGGGTGGGCGAACGATTCCCGGATGTCGCGGACGATCTCGGGCGTCAAACCCAGGTGCCAGGAGTCGCCGTCCAGCTTCTCCGGGTTGTCGCGCACGTACTCGTAGTTGAAGAGGCCCTCGATGGTGGGCGTCCAGTACAGCGGCCCGCGGTTCATTTGGGCGGTCCGCTCGCGGATGGCGGCGATCACGTCGGGCGGATACTCGGGAGCCGTCGACAGTCCGGTGTGCTCGAAGCAGTCGACCCCCACCTGGAGTCCGCGGCGGATCTCCTCGGGCCGGTGCGCGTGGGCCACCACGGTCAAGCCGTGGGCGTGCGCCTCTTCGACCACGGCCCGCAGCTCTTCCATCGTCATCTGGTCCTGGTCGATCAGCTTGATGCAGTCCACGCCCGCTTCGGCCAGCCGGCGGACCTTGGCCCGGGCGTCCTCCTCTCCTTCGACGCCCCAGCGGAATAGCTCGGTGCCGGGGTAGGGGCGGTGCTGGACGAAGGGGCCCGAGACGTAGAGCGTGGGGCCGGGGATCTCGCCCCGGTTGATGCGGTCGCGGACGTTGATGCTGGCTTCCAGCGGACCGCCCAGGTCGCGGGCGCTGGTCACGCCGGCCAGCAGCAGCTGGTGAGCGGAAGACGGCATGATCACCGACTCGAACAGCGGCGGGTAGGTCCGGTCCCAGTGCGCGTAATCGGCGTGCCCGTTGATCATCAGGTGCACGTGCATGTCCCACAGCCCGGGCAGCACGCTCATCCCTTCGGTGGAGACGATCGTGGCGCCGTCCGGGACTTCCAGGGCCCCGACCTGCCCGACCGCCTCGATTCGCTCGCCGCGGATCAGGATCACGCTGTTGCGAATGGGCTTGCCGCCGAAACCGTCGATCAGCGTCCCGCCCACCAGTGCGGTGACGGGTTGAGGCTGGGCGGGAGCCGGGGCGGTGGAGAGGAGAAGGACGGCGGCGAAGCAGAAGGTGGTGCGGCGCATGAGCGGGAGTGTAGCCGGAATCGGGCTCGGAGTCAGGCGGGTTTGGTCGTGGGTCGGCCTTCCAGGCCGGGGCTGGAGTTGGCACATGCGACCGATCTACGATCAGATCGACGATCAGTCAACTCGGATCTTGGAAGATCCTCACGGGACCAGCCGGAGAGACTCCCTGTGGTGGGGGCGGAAAATGGAGAAGTCTCGGTGGTCCAGGGTCAGCACCTCTTCGGACTCGAGCCGCTCGGCCAGCGCCATCACCGCGGCGTCCACGAAGCCGAAGCGGGCGTCCGTGTACTGATCGAGGATCTCCAGGACGCGAGCGAGGTCCCGCCGGGAGGGGTGTTCGAGGAGCAGCTCGTCGCTGGCCAGCGAGCCGAGGAATTGCCGTTCGGCGCCTGGGCCCAGGTACTTCAGCAGGAGATAGCACACCTCCGGCACGACCGGCGCGGGCACGATCAAGGTCTGGGGGTGGGTCTGCAGATACTGGACGACGCGCTGGTGATGGGCGTCCATCCGGTCGGCCAGGGCGTACAGCGGCCCGGTGTCCGCGATCAGCGGCACTACCAGCCTTCCCGGCGGTCGATATCGGCGCCCAGGACGTCTTCGGCCTCTTCGGACACCTTGCCCGCGCCGCGGCTGGCGCCCACGCCGGTGAACGAAGGCAGGGATTGGCTGCGCTGGCGCACGGCGTACTCGGCCAGGGCCTCGCTCACGACCTCCGTGAGGGTCCGCTCGCGGGCCCGCGCGATCCCCTTGATCTCAACCAGCACCGCATCGTCGATCAGCAGCGTGGTTCGGGCTTTTCGCGTCATGGTTCTCCCTTTCTGTTTTCGCAGTCATAATCATATATGCTTCGCAAGCCGGTGCAAGCAGAGAAACCCCAGGTGTCAGAGGTGATGCCCACAATACGGCCTCGATACGCCCGGGGGACTTTCGCCATGAACGACGGACTCGTACCGATCCTGCTCTTCCTGCTCGTGGCCCTGCTCCTGTTCGTTGCGTGGACTTTGCTGCAGCAGAACCGCCGCCTGCGCATCCGCGAGCAGCGGCTGCGCCGGGAGGCGGACCGCCTGGGAGAACAGATGAACCAGCTGGTGCAGACCCACGTGGAGAACTGGAAGCGCGCCGAACTGGAGTCGGTGGTGCGCCAGCAGCGGGAGGTGGCCCTGCGCGAGGCGCGGGCGGCGCTGGCGACGTGGAAGCAGCAGAACCTCGACGAGATCCGCAAGGCGGCCATCACCAAGAGCCGGTCGGTGACGCTGGGGAAGGTGGCCGAGCACGTGGCGCCGTTCTTCCCGGTCTTCCCCTTCAACCCCAAGGACGCGCGCTTCATCGGCTCGCCGGTCGACTTCGTGGTCTTCGACGGCGCCGACGAGGGAGAAGTGCGGCGGGTGGTGCTGCTGGAGGTCAAGTCGGGGACCTCGAACCTCAACACCAAACAGCGCCGCATCCGCGACGCCGTGCGGGAGGGCCGGGTGGAGTGGCTCGAAGTGAGGGTGGCCGAGCCGGTGGGCTGAAGGTGGCGAGGGCGGGGTGCGGCGGCTTGCCGCCGCTTTGTCTTCCGGGCCGGCTTGCCGGGCCGGCGCGGCGCCGAGGCGCCGCGAATCAAAGCGAAAGCAAGCTTTCGCAAGGACAGCCTTCCAGGCTGCCCTCCGGAATCACGGGCAGGGATGCCCGCGCCACGTCGTGGGGCAGCCTTCCAGGCTGCCATTAAGCTACCTTTCGCACTCCACAT
>JBFGHG010000294.1:0-5154 GCA_041578395.1 Acidobacteriota bacterium | reverse complement strand
TAGCCCGAGCCGTCCACCTCGACCGCCCCCATGTACAGATACTGCGCGCCCACGACCTCCGCCCAGGCGGCGGCCGCCGCCAACATGAGCCCGTTCCGGAAGGGGACGTAGGAGGTGGGCACCTGGTCCCGCTCGAGCTGACCCTCCGGCAATGGCTGGCGCGGGTCGGTCAGGGCCGAGCCTCCGATCTCGGCCAGCACCGTCAGGTCGGCGATCAGCCTGGCCCTGACCCCGTAGTGGTCGGCGATTTTGTGAAAGGCCAGCAATTCGCGGTATTCGGTCCGTTGGCCGTAATTGGCATGGAAAAAAGCAAGCTCCAGACCATAATGATCGGCTTCGGCGGCCGCGACGCAGCTGTCCATTCCCCCACTGATGAGACACACTGCTTTCCCCATGGCCGGAGTTTAGCAGACTGTCGCTTGAAACATGTACAACACCCATCCCGCCGCGACCGATAGCAGCAAGGTTCGGATCATTCCGGCCCGGGTGGCGAACAGCAGGGCGAAGGCGGCCAGCGCGATGGCGAGGCGGCCCCAATCCAGTGTCGACGGGTCCGGGAGGGGCAGGTGCGCCCGCCACAGCACGGCTTCGCCGACCTGCCCGAAGACGGTGTGCAGGAAGAACCAGAGGGCCAGGTTGAGGATCACTCCCACGACGGCCGCGGTCACGCCAGAGAGAGCGGCGGTCAGGTGCCGGTTGCCCCGCAGGTACTCGATGTAGGGGGCGCCCAGGAAGATCCAGAGGAAGCAGGGGACGAAGGTGAACCAGGTCGTCACCACGGCGCCCAGTACTCCGGCCAGGAGCGGATCCGTCCCCAGGGCCCCCGCCTCGGCTGCCCGGTAGGCGCCCATGAATCCGACGAACTGGACCACCTGGATCAGCGGACCGGGCGTGGTTTCGGCCATGCCCAGACCGTCGAGCATTTCTCCCGGCTGGAGCCAGCCGTGCACTTCGACGGCTTCCTGAGTGACGTAGGCAAGTGCCGCATAGGCCCCGCCAAAGGTGACCACCGCCAGCTTGCTGAAGAAGAGCCCCTCCTGGTAGAGCACGTCCTGCGCTCCGAGCCCGCCGCGCAGAGCCAGCAGGGGCAACAGCCACAGGAGGGCGAAGACGGCCAGCACGAGGAGGGAACGGCGCCCGCCGGGGCGGGGGCCGGAGGGCTCGGGGACGGTTTCGGCGGCGGTCAGGCGGCCGTGTATCCAACCCCAGAGGGCGGCCCCAGCCACGATCAGCGGGAAGGGTGCCTTGAAGAAGAAGATGGCGACGAAGGCTGCGGTGGCGATGAGGACCGCCGAGGTGCTGCGCAGGGCGCGCCGTCCGATGCGCCACAGGGCTTCCACCACCAGGGCGATCACCGCGGGGGCCAGGCCGTAGAAGATCGCGTCCACCACGGGCAGTTGCCGGTAGCCCGCGTACAGGACGCTCAGCAGGAGGATCGAGAGGAACCCGGGAAGGATGAAGAGGGTGCCGGCGGTGACGCCTCCCGGGACGCCGTGCAGCAGCCAGCCGGTGTAGGTCGCCAGCTGCTGGGCCTCGGGTCCGGGCAGCAGCATGCAGTAGTTGAGCGCGTGCAGGAAGCGGTTCTCCGTCAGCCACTTCTTCTCGTCGACCAGGATGCGGTGCATGACGGCGATCTGGCCGGCGGGTCCGCCGAAGCTGAGGGCGGCGACCCGCAGCCAGACCCGCAGTCCTTCGGAGAAGGGGACGTTCTGCATTGGGGGGCCATGCTAATACGGATGCCCGGAAGGCCGGATGCTAAAATCGCTGAGTGGCCTTCATCGAATACGTGCCGGTGCCGGAGTGGAAGCTGGACCCGGACAACATCCTGCGCATCCACGGCGTCAATCCGGCGGTCCTGAAGGCCCATCTGGCCCTCTACCGAGCCATCATGCACGGCGACTCCCCGCTGACCCGCACCCAGCGCGAAATGATGGCGGTCGCCGTCTCGGCGATCAACGAGTGCCACTACTGACTGCACCATCACGGGGCGGGGCTCCGGAAACTGACGGGAGACGCGGAGCTGGTGGAGGCGTTGAGCGGTCCGGCCCCCCTGAGCGCTCCGCTCGAAGCGGCCGATCGGGCGCTGCTCGAGTTCGCCATCCAGCTGACGCGGGAGCCGTGGACAATCGACGAGGAAGCGGTAGGGAAGCTCCGGGAGCACGGCTTCGACGACCGCGCCATCCACGACGCCTGCCAGGTGGTGGCCTACTTCGCCTACGTGAACCGGGTGGCGGACGGGCTGGGGGTAGAACTGGAGGGTGGTTCATGACCGTCCGCTCGTGGCTGGCACTGGCGATCCTGGCCGCCGGCACGGCCGCTCAGAACCCGGATGCGGGGCAGGAGGCGCTGGACCGCTTCGTGGCCCGCAGCGCCGAGTATGAGAAGCAGGTCGAGGCCTACACGCGAATTCTGGAAGAGAGCGGGCGGCGGCTGGAGGCGGAGGTCGAGCTGTACCGGGAGGCCTTCGCCAAGGGGCTGGTTTCCGCGCGGCAGGTGGAAGAAGTCGAGCGCAGGCTGGCCGATCTGCACGAGGCCCTCAGCGATCAGCAAAACGCGCTGATGACCGTCCACCAGACGGTGGCGGAGGTGCAGGCGGCTTACCACCAGGCGCTCGAGCTGGAGCGGCACCCCTCCTGGTTTCGCTTCGAAGGCACTCGAAGCTGGACGCTGGATCTGGCGGACGAGTTGGACGAGTTCTTCCGCACCCGCTTCGGCCGCGAGCTTCCGGTGAGCGCGTACGGCCAGACCGAGACCCACCTGGAACTGGGCTTCAACCACGAGGACCGGCTCGACGTGGCCCTGCACCCCGGCAGCGACGAGGGACGGGCGCTGGTCGACTACTTGCGGGCGGAGGGGCTTCCGTTCACGGCGTTCAACGCGGCGGTGGAGGGTTCGGCCACGGGCGCCCACATCCACGTGGGTCCGCCTTCGCCTCGGGTATTTTGAGGTTGGCCTGCGCAGACGACGGAGTGCGGCGGCTTGCCGGCGCGGCGCTGTGGCTACGTGCCGCAAATCGAAAGCGTGTTCAGTGTTCGATGGTCACGTCCCGCAGCACCACCCGGCAGCTCCAGAAATACTCTTCCACCTGATCGATCAGGCCCACGAACGTGATCTCCTGCCCCCGGTTCAGCCGGACCGCCTCTGCGCGCGGCAGCGGGAAGCGGACGTCGTAGAGCATGCCGTCCAGGTCCACGAAGACGACGTTCTCCTCGCTGACCTCGTCGACCACGCCCGTCCAGCGCACCTTCGTCCCTTGAATGCCGTCCAGGAAGTCCTGCTCCTGGGCGCGGGTGAGGTCGCGGCCGCCGCTGAAGACGGCCTCGATCTCCTGGTAGCTCAGCGGACTGACCGGTGCCTCGAGTTCACCCACGCGGTGGGCCAGGTGCCAGACCGCGGCCAGCGCCACCAGCCCGCCGCCCACGATCCAGAGCCAGACGATCGGTTTGCGCATCCGGAGCTTCATTGTATCGGGCCGGACAGAAGAGGCCGCAGCGCCTCGACGAACTTGCAGGACTCCGTGCGGGCGTGGGTCTGGACCTGCGACAGCCACCCCTCACGGTCCTGTCCCCCATCGGCCCACGCTCCTTTGCCGCCCTCCGGATACAGCACGCTTCTGGAGGACGCCGGCAAAACAGCCGGCTGATCCGTCCCCACGGCCTTTCGGACGTCCTCGATTCGCGCCCCCTGCGGCCCCAGGCCCGGCATCAGGAAGAGCGAGTGGGGGAGGGCCTCCCGGGCGGCCGCCAGCTCGCCGGGAGGCAGGGTGGCGCCCACCACGACTCCGATGGGGCTCAGGCCGGTGACCGGACTGCGGGTGGTCTCGATGTCCTCCGCAATCAGAGCGGCCAGCTCCTCCCACAGCAGCCGCCCATCCTCGAGCCGCGCGCACTGCAGCTCGCTCCCGCTGGGGTTGGAGGTGCGCAGCAGTAGGAAGAGGCCGGCCCCGCTTCGGCTCGACTCCTGGACGAACGGCCGGATTCCGTCGCGTCCGAGGTAAGGCGAGACCGTGATTGCGTCGCACCTCCAGTCGTTGGGCAGCGTGTGCCCCTGCAAGAACGTCCGCTCCGAAGCCAGCCATGCCCGCGCGTACGCCGAGGCGGTGGAGCCGATGTCGTTGCGCTTGCCGTCCAGGATGATGGGCAGTTCGTGGCTGCGAAGAAACTCGAGCGTCCGCCCCAGCGCCTCCATTCCCGCCATCCCGCACTGCTCGTAAAAGGCGGCCTGCGGCTTGAAGGCGACCGCCTGCGGCTCGGCGCCCCGGATCACGGCCTGGTTGAATCGGAAGATCAACTCGGCAATCCCGGCCGGTTGTTCGAGCGCCTGCTGGACCAACTGCGCCGGCAGGCGGGTCAAATCCGGGTCCAGACCCACCACCAGCCAGGATCCGATCCTGCCGGCCCGCTGGACGATGCGATCTGCGAACGTGGAACTCGGCTTCATGGTGGCTCAGCATACTACGGGTCGACTCGCCTATTGACAGCCCGCCCCCTGGTTGACTAGCGTCGAGACGGCAGGCGATGTCCCGGAGGCATGAAATGAGGAATCTAGTCTGGATCGCATTGTTGGGCTGCCTGACTGCTCCGGTCCTGGAAGCGCAGCAGCGCCGGGACTTCTGGATCTACGGCCAGGTGGTCGAGCAGCGCGGCGCCAGCCGCATCGGCTACTGGAAGCGTAACGTCAACGCCGGCCTGGGCGAAGTCGTCGTCGACTACGGGCGCCCCGTCTGGAAGGAGCACTACGAGCAGCAGCTGGACCAGCTCACGCGCGGCAAGATGTGGCGCATGGGGGACAACTACTGGACGCTGCTGGACACCAACCTCCCCCTCGAAGTGGCGGGCGTGAAGATCCCGGTGGGACTCTACTACCTGGCGGTGCGCCGCTCGCAGGACGGGGCGTCGTGGGAGCTGGTCTTCATCGACCCGGTCAAGAGCCGCGAGCGGCTGCTGGATTCCTACGACGTGGGGACGCGGCCCGGCGAGGTGCCGGTCCTCTTTTCCGCGCCCCTCTCCTTTCACCACACCCAGGAGCTGGTGGAGCGGCTGACCATCCTGCTGACGCTGAAGGACAAGAGTCAGACCGAAGGGAAGCTGGAGTTGACCTGGGGGAAGTTCTCGCTGTCTGCCCCGCTCGAGATCACGGTGCCGCCGCCGGCCG
>JBFGHG010000293.1:0-5180 GCA_041578395.1 Acidobacteriota bacterium | reverse complement strand
TGCCGGGTCTGCGACAAGCCCTTCGAGACCGTCCACTGGCACGACCACACGCCCGCCGTGATGGACCTCGAGGGCCGCATCAAGACGTGGGAAGACATGCCGCCGGAGAAGCTGGTGGACGGCCTCCAACACTTCTCCCCCGTCTGCTGGGACTGCCAGGTCGCCGAGAACTTCCGGCAAAAGTACCCGGACCTGGTGACGGACCGCGACTGGAAGCACTGACGCGACTGTGACGGAAAGTGAGGAAATCAGGACGATCCAAGGAGCGGATTTGTTTGAAAATTGAAAATTGAAAATTGGAATTTACTTGACAGTTTGAGATTTGAGCTTTGAGATTTTAGATTCGGTTCACTCCTCCACCACCACCGCCGTCCCGTACGCCAACAGCTCCGCCGCCCCCGACATGATCATCGCCGTCCCGAACCTCAGCCCGACCACCGCATTGGCCCCCAGCCCCTGCGCCTCTTCGATCATCCGGTCCAGCGCCTGCTCCCGCGCTTCGCCCGAGAGCTTGACGTACTCGTGCACCTCGCCCCCCACGATGTTGCGCAACAGCGCCAGGATGTCCATGCCCAGGTGCCGCGAGCGGACCGCGTTGCCGCGCACGACCCCCAGGCTCTTCACGATGCGGCGTCCGGCGACTCCGTCGGTGGTCACCACGATCATTTGTGGACTCCTTTGTAGCGGTCGGTTCGGGCGTCGCGCATCCGCTCCGAGAGGACGGAGAGAAAGAGCAGGCCCAGCCCCAGGAAGAGCGAGAAGACCAGGATCTTCTCGATCAAGGGCTCCTGCGGGGCGGTGGCATACTGAAACAGCGCGTAGCTGCTGGTGAAAATTACCCACACCACCAGGATCAGCCAGCCCAGCCCGCGGCTGGCGGTTGCAAAGATGTGCCGTTCCACGTGCTTCCACTCCTTGGACGTCGGCTGCTGGTAGGACAGTTGCCGCGTCTCCTCCTTGATACGGCGCAGCTCCTGGACCAGTTCACCGCAGCGCTCGCAGGTCTCCAGGTGGGCCAGGACCCCCTGCCTCTGCTGTTGCGGCAGCTCGTCGTCGACGAAACCCGAGAGGTAGACCTCGATCTCGTCACACTGCATGAGGCTCACTCCCTTCGCGGACCGCTTCGGCCAGCTTCTTGCGGGCGTGGTGCAGGCGCGACATCACCGTCCCGATGGGAATGCCCAGGATCTCCGCGATCTCGGCGTAGCTGTGGCCCTGGTAGTCTTTCAGAAAGACGATCTCGCGGTGGGCGTCGGCCAGTCCCGCCAGCGCCTCCCAGACCTCTCCCTTCAGCACCTGCCGGTCGGCCTTCGGCTGGTTGGTGGCGGGCAGCGTGTCGGGCAGCTCTTCGCGGCGGGCACGCTGCCGTTTGCGGATCAGGTCGATGGACAGGTTGCGCACGATCGTCAGCAGCCAGGGCCCGAAGTCGCGCGTCAGGTCGAACTTGCGCAGGTTCAGGTAAGCGCGGATGAAGGCGTCCTGCACCACGTCCAGCGCGTCTTCCTTGTTGTGGGTGTACTGGTAGGCCAGCCCGTAGGCCCGATCCCGGTGCAGTTTGAAGATCTCACCGTAGGCGTCCCGACTGCCTGCCAGTGCGTCGCGCAGCAACTCCGTCTCCGTCCTCTCCCCCCGCCTTCGTACTGGGCTCATACGCTCCGCGCCGGTGGTTTATTCGTCGCTCACTTGTACGCCAGCAGGTGGGGTTCTGCAAGCCGTGGCACGGCCTTCCTGCCCTGCACCACTGTGCCGTTCATCGCCGTCCGCGCCCGCCCACTCCCGCAGCCCTGCCGTTGGACACTGCAGACTTGGGTGGGCCGGCGGGCCGTCTTATGATGGGAAGCGACGGTCATGGATATTCTGGCATTGGCATCGGTTCTGGTCTTCACCTTCGGCCTCGTGTCGTTCGGCACGCTTTCCGTTCTCTGGATCCGGGAGTTCCGGTCCGGGGAGTGCGACGTGCTGCCCATCCACGGGGTGATGGCCATCTTCTCCACGTTCTGGTTCGCGGCGCTGCTGATCAGCGGTGCTCTGCAGCAGTTGCAGCCCGAATGGGGAAGCACTCTTCCGGTGCTGACCTGGGCACTGGCCTTCGTCTGGCCCCCCTTGATCATGCAGATGGTCTTCCGGGAAGCCGGCGTCCAGACGGGACGGGCGGGCTGGCGGGTGATCCTGGCGGTGGCCTGGGTGGCGGGCATTCTCTTGTCGCTGCTGCCCGTTTCCTACGCCCTGGGCCTGATTCCGGGCGCTTGGCTGCGCTGGGCGCAGCTCGGGTTTGCCAGCATGTTCATCCTGACCGGAGTGTTCGCCCTGCTGCTGGGATGGTCTTCGTCGCGCGCCAAAGAAAGCCGGGAGGAGCGCTCCAACCGCATCTGGAACGCCCTGCTGTGGGGCCTGCTGATCGTGGTGATGGGCACGCTGATCGTGGGGCGCCCCGGACTGCTGCAGGACGTCTTCGAGATCCTGGGACCCGCTTTCCCGATCCTCTTCGTCTTCGTCAACACCTACTACCTCGAGCGGCTCACCTTCTTCGACGTCTTCGTCAAGCGCGGCAGCTTTTCGCTGCTGGTCCTGCTGCTGCTGGCCGCCTTCTTCGAGCTGTCGAGCTTCGTGTGGGAGCGCCCGGGGCTGGAAGGCGCCCGCGTCTGGCTGTCGGCGCTCCTGTTCCTGCCGCTGGCGCTGTCGCTGCCCTGGGTCTACAACCAGTTGAGCAACTGGCTGGACCGGGTCTGGCTGGGACGGCGCTTCCAGCCCCAGGAGGCGATCAAGCACTTCCTGGGCGCCCTGCAGGAGGCCACCACGGAAGAAAAGCTGATCGAGCAGGCCGAGCAGCGGCTGACCGAGATCGTGCAGGCCCCCGTGCGCGTGGTGCAGGGTGCCGATTCGTCGGCCGCGGCGGCGGAGTCCACGGTCGACGTGCCGGTCCGGGTGGAGGGGGAAGTGACGGCCTCCCTGAGGGTGGGACGCCGCTTCAACCGGATGCCGCTGTTTTCCAGCGACCTGGCGCTGCTGGTGTCGCTGGCGGACGTTTTCGCCAGCAACCTGGAGAACCTGCGGCTGCAGCGGCGGAAGCGGGACCAGGAACAGCGCGCCCAGGAGCTGATGATTCACGCCAGCCAGTCGGAGCTGAAGGCCCTGCGGGCGCAGATCAACCCGCACTTCCTCTTCAACGCGCTCAACGCCATCGCCAGCCTGATTCCACGCGAGCCGGAACGGGCCGAGGAGACCGTCGAGCAACTGGCGGAGGTGTTCCGCTACACCCTGCGCGACTCGGACAAGGAGTGGACCCGGCTGGAGGACGAGATGGAGTTCGTGCGGGCCTACCTCGAGGTGGAGAAGGCGCGCTTCGGCGCGAGGCTGCGCACGTCGCTCGAGATGGAGCCGGAGCTGGCCTCGGCCCGCATCCCCACGATGATCGTGCAGACCCTGGTGGAAAACTCCGTCAAGCATGGAATCATGGGCATCCGCGAGGCCGGCGAAATCCGCGTGCGCGCCTGGCGGCAGGACGACAGCGTGTACATCGAGGTAGCCGACAACGGGCCCGGTTTCGGGCGCGAGCTGCGGGAGGGGGAGATCCCTCCCAGCACCAAGGGGAGCGGCTTCGGACTCCGCAGCGTGCAGGAGAGGCTGCGCGGCTATTTCGGCCAGCGCGCCCAACTGCGGTTGGGCCGCGACGCCGAGGACCGCTGGACGCAGGCGCTGATCGTCTTCCCCGTCTCGGTGGTCCGCTTCCGGCGGAGGACCGGATGATCCGGGCGGTCGTGATCGACGACGAGGAGCCGGCCCGGGCCCGCCTGCGCCGCCTGCTCGACGACCACCCGGACGTGGAAGTGGTGGACGAGGCGGGAGACGGCCGCCAGGCCCTGGACACGATCGCGCGCCACGAGCCGGACCTCGTCTTCCTGGACATCGAGATGCCTCTGCACTCGGGAATCGAAGTGGCCTCGACGCTGCCGCCGCCGCGCCCGCAGATCGTCTTTTGCACCGCCTTCGACAGCTACGCGGTGGAGGCCTTCGAGCACAACGCCGTGGACTACCTGCTCAAGCCCGTCAACCGGCGGCGGCTGTCCCGCAGCCTGGACCGCATCCGCGAGGTCTGCCGCCGGCGCCGGGACCAGCGGGAAATCGAACAGGCGGGCAGCACGCAGCGGCGCCTCTATCCCGGCCGGCTGCACGCCTCGCCCGGTCTGGACTGCCACGGCAGCTGCCGGCCGGCCTCCTCGGTGGGCGGCGACTACTACGACCTGATCCAAATGGGCCAGGGGCTGACCGGCTTGGCGGTGGGGGACGTCTCCGGCAAGGGGGTCTATGCGGGCCTGCTGATGGCGGGCTTGCAGGGCCGTCTCGAGAGCGAGGCTCGCCGCCATCGCGACGACCTCGAGCCCCTCTTCGCCGAGTTGAATCGCCGCACCTGGCGCTCCACCCAGCCCGAGCACTACGCCACGCTCTTTTACGGCGTCTACGACGAGCGGGTGCGCCACCTCACCTCGGTCAACGCCGGGCATCCGCCGGCGCTGCTCTTTCGCCGCGGCGCGGTGGAGCGTCTGGACGGCGGAGGATTGCCCCTGGGCCTGTTCCCCGAGACCGGCTACGAGGTCCAGCGGACTCCGCTCCAGCCGGGCGACGTGGCGGTCCTGTGCAGCGACGGGTTGCTGGAGGCGCGCAGCCCGGGCGGCGAAGAGTTCGGCTGGGAGCGGCTGCAGCGGGCGGTCGAGGCCCGTTTGCCCTCGAGCGCCGAATCCCTGCACAATGCCCTGATCCGGGAGCTGGAGGAGTTCCGGCGGGGCGAGCCCCTGCCGGACGATCTCACGGTGCTGATTCTTCGAGTCCTCGACTGATGAGCCACGACGCCGATGCATCTCCAAAAAAGAAGCCGGTGCGGACACTGCTGGTGGACGACGAGGAGCCGGCGCGCCAGCGGTTGCGCCAGTTGCTGGCCCCGCTCCCCGAGGTGGACGTGGTGGGGGAAGCCGCCGACGGCGAGGAAGCCCTGGAGCAGATCGCGGCCCTCGAGCCGCAGCTGGTCTTCCTCGACATCCAGATGCCCGGCTGCAGCGGACTGGAGGTGGCCTCGTCGCTCCCCTCGCCCGGGCCCCGGATCGTCTTCTGCACGGCCTACGACCAGTACGCGGTGGACGCCTTCGAGCTGAACGCCGTCGACTACCTCCTCAAGCCGGTCAGCC